>OMQW01000046.1 GCA_900313345.1 uncultured Eubacteriales bacterium | reverse complement strand
GAAAAGAAAGAAGAAAACTTTGCAGAAGCAGTTATGAATCAAATTAAAGGTTAGTGTAAACTAATCTTTTTTTTATGTAATATTATTGTTTTTATTTTTCTATTATGCTATATTGTAGATGTAGATAATACAAAAAGAAAAATGTGCTAACGAATGCGATACTAGCAGTAAATATTAAACCACAGTTTAGCGATACGGGAATCTTGATTACTTTATCTTGTGTTGAACGCCTAAATTTATTTAGGAATCCTAATAGATAAATAAAGATGCCCACCTGTACATACAGGTTTTTATCGTTTGTGCCAAGAACGCTTCATTGGCATTTTTTTTGCTTTTTTTTTAGAGTGTGATATAATATTTAAGCCTAAAGAGAGATGATATTATGTTAGTACTTCCAATTATAAATAAAGATAGAATATTAAATGTAGAAGTTAGATTAAAAAATATAAAGAAACTTGATAATCAAAATATTGATACTTCTAAATATACTGAAAGTAATATATATGTTGGATTATATGATTTTAATAATAGCTCTTATAATGAGAAGAATCTAGATAGTTATAATATAACTTTATTTATTAGAAATAGTGGTATATTAAAGAAAAATAAGTTTATAGTAACAACTAAGAGTTATGATAAGAATATTTGTGATTTCTATGAAATAAGTTATCCTAATAATAAAATATCAGATGGATTTGATAGATTATATGGAGAAGTTATTAATGATATAAGAAATAAAAATATTAATGAAGAGAAGGGTCATTATTTAGATTTTAAAAGAATGGGAATTACTGATGTTTTAAATATAGAAAATATTAATAAATTAGAAGAAATATCTCTTAATCATAATTCTAATTATAGTAGAGCTATTAAAGAAGCTAATTTAATGCCTCTTTTAGATATATTAAAATTTATTGATATGCTTGAATTAAATGTTATAGAAGGAACTAGTTTAAAAGTTAGTGATTATAATAGAATTGCTAATAAGTTTATTAAACTTAATACTAAAGATACTAAATCTATATATAGTTATTATAATATTGCATCTAATAATAAAGAAATATATTCACTTATATCAAGACTATATTATATAATTAACAATAGAAGTATGGAATGGATTAATAATCCTAAAACAAAGATAAAGGAAAATAAAAATGGATAATAGATTTGAAAGATTAGAACTTATTATTGGTAATAATAAATTAAATGAATTAAAACATAAAAGAATAGTTGTTCTTGGTGTTGGAGGCGTAGGTGGATATGTTGTTGAAGCTCTTTCTAGATGCTCTATTGAAAACTTTTTAATTATTGATTTTGATAAAGTTGATATTACTAATATTAATAGACAAATTATTGCAACTAATAGTAGTATTGATAAATATAAAGTAGATGTATTTAAAGATAGGATGCTTGATATTAATACTAATATTAAAGTAGATACTTTAAAAGAGTTTATTAATGAAGATAATTATATGAAGATATTTGATTATAAGCCTGATTATATAATCGATTGTTGTGATTCTTTAAAAGCTAAAGAATTGGTTATTAGTTATGCTCTTAAAAATAATTATAATATTATATCTAGTATGGGAGCAGGTGCTAGACTTGATCCTTCTAAGTTAGAAATTATTGATATTAGAAAAACTAGTTATGATCCAATAGCTAGAAGACTTAGAAAGTTTTTAAAAGATAATCATATTAATAATAAATTTAATGTAATGTGTTCTACTGAAAAACCTATGAAGGTACATGGAAAGATTCCATCTAATAGTTTTGTTCCATCTAGTGCAGGTTTATTAATTGCAAGTTATGTATTTAGAGAATTAATAAAATAGTTAATGATACTAAAGATAATATTGATAAAGTATTAAAACTTGTTGACACTAAGTTTAGTGTAAAATTTGTTGATTTAAATAACAAATTAATTAAAGAAGAAGAGGTATTATATAATACTAGTGCTACTGCACCAGAAGTTAAACCTGTTTATAAAAAAGGAGTAAAATACTAGTTTAGTAAATGGGATAAAGATTTTAGTAGTATTAAAAGTATTAAATGTTAATATGAAATAGTTGAAGCTAAAGTAACTATTTATGTATTAAATCAAGGTATTGAAATACCTTTAGATGGAAAAGGACTAAATACTAGTAATTATATTAAATTAATGGATTCTACTATTAATTTAGATGATTCTATTAAAGAAGTAATTAAGAAAGATAAAGTAGTTAATGTTACATTAGATAAAGAAGAAATTAAAAATTATGTTAAAGATGATTTACTATTCTTTGATAGCAATATAGAGGGCAATATTTATAAATATTATGTATTAAAATTTGAAAAGGATTTCTTCCATGTAGATTGTGCATCTATTATTGATCCTTTAAAAAGTATTAAAGATAAATTAAATGAATTAGTTAATAGAGATTATTCTGAGTATAAAGATACTAAAACTACTGATAGTTATAATAATTTAATTGATAGAGTTAATAATAATGGATCAATTAATAATATTAATATATCTTCAAGTGATGGAAATAAATTTAATTTAAGTTTTAGTGAGTATTTAAAATTAAGAATTAATAATACTACATTTAATCATCAATATATTTATGTTGCTTATATGGTAAATGGACAAACTTATACTCAAAAATATAAAAAATCTTGGGGTAAGTTAGAACTTGCGTTAACAATTGTTAAATATCAATGTTAATCCTTGATACTTTTAACTGTTTATAGTAATCTTTAGGTAGGTGATATTATGGCATACGTTAAATATAAAGAATTAACTAAATATTTTAATTTTAATAAAGAGATTGACAAAAATAAGCTTCCTAATTATGTAACTGATTATTTAAAAAGTGGTGAAGTTATAATAAAGGCTTATAAGACGAAGAGAGATAAGGGTATTTTTACGAATGAAAGAATGATTTTATTTGATGTGAATCCTTTTACTAATAATAAAAAGATTCATATTATACCTTATAAATCTATATCTAGTTGCGCTATTTTATTTAAAAAGATTAGTGCTGCAATACTATTATTATTTGATAGTGGGTATCAGTTAAAATTAAACTTTGTTTTATAAGATGCAAAAGAAAAGACAGAACTTAGAAAATTTTTTTCAAATATATTTGAAAATATTAATTAAAAAAGATATTTCAATTTTTGAAATATCTTTTTTTAGAACTTTCTATATAATCCTATTGCTTTACCAAGTATTGTTACATTCTTTAATATAATAGGTTCCATAGTATCATTTTCTGGTTGTAATCTAAAGTATCCATCTTCTTTATAAAATGTTTTAACAGTTGCTTCATTGTTATCATTCATTGCTACTACTGTATCACCATTTCTTGCTGTATTTGTTTTTTCAACTATTAGAATATCTCCATCGTAGATACCTACATTAATCATACTTTCACCACTTACTTTTAATGTAAATATATCTTTTTTACCTGCTACTAATTCTGCTGGAAGTGGGAAATATTCATCAGGCGTTTCAATTGCTTCAATAGGAATTCCTGCAGTTACTTTACCAAGAAGTGGAACTTCTACTAGATTATCTTCTTTTTCTTCTACATATTCATTTGGAACTAAAAGTTTAAGAGTTCTGTTTTTATTATTACCTTTATCTATATATCCTTTTTCTGCAAGTTTATTTAAATGAAAATGTGTTGTTGCTGGACTAGATAGGTGTGCTTTAGCTCCTATTTCACGTACTGTTGGTGGATAACCATTCTTAGCTATTAATCTTTTAACAATATCAAGTATTTGCTTTTGCTTTTCAGTTAATTTATTATCTTTCATGTTTCCTCCTATATGTAAATATTAACATAGAGAGTGTAAAATGTCAAACAAATGTTTATTATATTATTGACACAAACAAGTGTTTGAATTATGATAATAATGTAATTTGAAAGAGGGAGTGATTTATATGATGAATATTTTAAAAAAAGGATTAGGTATAGTACTTATATATTTACTGTTTATTGGGTTTTTAGTTATGTTATCTAATCGTATTGATACTTTAGATAAAAGTGGTTATAGTTATAACACTTCTGTAAAACTTTTTAAATAAGAAGATTTTCTTCTTTTTTTTTGGTATACTATTAATGGTGATTAATGTGAAGAAACTTGTTTTAATAGATGGTAATAATTTAATATTTAGAAGTTATTATGCTACTAGTTATAGTGGTTCTTTTATGAATAATAGTAAAGGATTTCCTACTAATGCTATATTTGGACTTATTAATATGGTTAATAAGATTATTAGTGAAGAAAAACCTGAATATATTTTAGTTGCTTTTGATAAGGGTAAAACTTTTAGACATCTAAAATATACTGATTATAAGGGTGGAAGAAGTGAAACTCCTGATGAACTAAAAAAACAATTTCCTGTTGCTAAAGATTTACTTAAAGATATGGGAGTTCATCCATTTGAAATAGATAATTATGAAGCGGATGACATTATAGGTACTTTAAGTACTATGGCAAATAATACTAATCTATTTGAAACTGTTATTGTTAGTAGTGATAAGGATTTATTACAATTAATAGATGATAATATTATTGTTAAACTTTTAAAGAGTAATGACTTTATTAGAATGGATAAAAAAGTATTTAAAGATACTTATGCTGTTGATCCTATTGGGATGATTGATTTAAAAGCTTTAATGGGGGATCCATCAGATAATATTCCTGGTGTTAAGGGAATAGGTGAAAAGACTGCTATTAAACTTCTATCAGAATATAATAATATAAATAACTTATATGAGCATATAGATGAAATAAAGGGTAAAACTAAGGAAAAGTTAGAAGAGTTTAAAGATGATTGTTTTATGAGTTATGAACTTGCAACTATTTATAGAGAAATAGATTTACCATTTACTTTAGAAGATATTAAATATAATGGATATAATAGTATTGAACTAAAAAAAGATTTAGAAGAACTAGAGTTTCATTCATTAATTAAAAAATATAATTTTGAAGAAAGTCTTAAAAAAGAAATAAAAGTTGATAGTAAGTTTGTTACATTAGATAAGTTTGATTATAGTAAACCTTTTAGTTTTTATGTTGAAGTAAGTCAAGAAGGTTATAGTAAGGGTAATATTTTTAGTATTTCATTTTATAATGGAAAAGAGTTTACTTTTGTTACTAATAATTTTAATTTGTGTAAAGATATATTTGAAAGTGATACTTTAAAGTATACTTATGATTTAAAGAAAGCGATAGTTTCATTAAATAAGCATGATATTAATATTAATAATTGTTTATATGATTCTATGATAGGACTTTATTTACTTGATTATACCGTTAAAGATGATATTAGTTTTGTTAGTTCTGCATTTAACTATACAATTCCTTTATATGAAGATTTATATGGTACTATTAAAAGACCTAAAGAAGTTGATAATTCTATTAAAGATATATTACTTTTAAAGAATTTATTTATATATAATACTCATGATGAAATTCTTTCTAAAATAGAAGAGTATAATCAACTTGATCTTTTCAATAATATAGAGATGAGGCTTTGTTATGTACTAGCTTCTATGGAAATAGAGGGTATTAGACTTGATAGTAATTATTTAGAAGAAATAAAAATAGAACTTAATTCTAAGATGAATAATTTAACTAAAGAAATATACAATCTTGCTGGAGTAGAGTTTAATATAATGAGTCCTATGCAACTTGGAGATATATTATTTAATAAACTAGGTATATCTTATCCAAAGAAAATTAAAGATAATAAATATTCTACAAGTAAAGATATACTTGATAAGATTAAAAATGATAATCCAATAGTTGATAAAATATTAGAATATAGAATGCTTTCTAAACTTTTAAGTAATTATGTAGTAGGTTTATTAGGTGAAGTTAGAGAAGATAAAAAGATTCATACAATATATACTCAAACACTTACTAGAACTGGTAGACTTTCTAGTATAGAACCTAATTTACAAAATATACCTGCTAGAAGTGAATATTCTAGATTAATTAGAAAAGCATTTATTGCAGAGGATAACTCTCAGTTATTATCTTCTGATTATTCACAAGTAGAATTGCGTATATTTGCTTCTATGTCTAAAGCATCTAATATGATAGAAGCTTTTATAGAAGATAAAGATATACATACTAAGACTGCTAGTGATATATATCATGTTCCTATGGATGCTGTTACTAAAACTATGAGACGTAATGCTAAAGCAGTTAATTTTGGTATTATATATGGTATTAGTTCATTTGGACTTTCTGATGATTTAGGTATATCTATGAAAGAAGCTAGTAATTTTATTAATAGTTATTTAGATACATTCCCTGGAATTAGAGAATATATGAAAGATGAAGTAGAGAAAGCTAGAAAGAATGGATACGTTACTACATTAATGAATAGACGTAGAGTAATACCTGAAATTAATAATAAAAATTATATTATTAGACAAAGTGGAGAAAGAATGGCTCTTAATACTCCTATACAAGGAACTGCTGCTGATATACTTAAGAAAGCAATGGTTGAAATATATGATGAATTTAATAAAAGAAAGTTAAATAGTAAGATGTTATTACAAATACACGATGAACTTGTATTTAATGTAGTAGATTCTGAAAAAGAAATAGTTTATAATATAGTTAAAGATATAATGGAAAATACATTTAAGTTAGATGTTCCATTAAAAGTTGAAATAAATAGTGGAAAGAATTTATATGAGGCAAAATAATGAGAAAAGAAGTTGAAGTATTAAGAGGATTAAATTTTATAGATTTACCTTCTGAATATACATATTTAAATTTAGATACATATTATCAAAGTCCTGATGAAAAGAGAAAGAATATTGATAGTCAAGCTATTACTAATATTCCTTTAGAACATTATACTTTTGATGGTTTAGTATCTTTTGAAACTAGAGAACAAAGAGCTAAAAGATTTAGAAGTAATAATAGTTCTTTTTATAGAATATTACCTCTTAATAGTAAACCTATTAGTATGAGAATTATTATTCCTAAAAATACTTTAAGTACTTTTGAAAAAACTAAGCTTAATTTTAATAGTGCTTATGAAAAAGAACTTAATTTAATATATAGTGGGTTTGGTGATCATAATGAACCTAAATTATTTAATACAGATGTTACTTTCTTTGCTAGTAGTTGTTATGATGAGATTAGTGATACATATATGGATATATTATATGGGGTTAGAAATTGTGATATAGAAAAATATTATAATAGTGTTTGTGAAGATTATAATAATAAAATGATTAATAAAATCAGTGATAACATGATGTTTAATAGATTTATTAGATTAGGTACAGATGGTAATAATTTTATAAGAGGTTCTATATTTGATAAGGAATATTTTAGTTCATTAATTAAATTCCAAGATGCTGAAGATATAGAAAGAATGAAAAGAAGGTGATATTAATGCCTGAAAAACCAGAAGTAATTACAGTTGCCAACAGTTTAAAAAGAAAAATATTAAATAAAAAAATTACTAGTGTTAAAGTTCTTTGGGATAATATTATAGCATTTCCTTCTAAAGAGAGTTTTGAAGAAGAACTTATTGGTGAAGTTATACATGATGTTAGAACTAGAGGAAAGTTCTTAGTATTTGATCTTGATAAATATTATTTACTTATTCATCTTAGAATGGAAGGTAAATTTACATTTAGAGAGATTGGAGAAGAAATAAATAAACATGAACATGTTATATTTACTTTAGATAATAATATAGAAATGCGTTATCATGATGTTAGAAAATTTGGTAAGATGTATTTAGCATTAAAAACTAGAGTACTTCTTGATACACCTTTAAAAGATTTAGGATTAGAGTTTGATTCAGATTCATTAACTCCAGAATATTTACTTGCTAAGTTTAAAAATAATAATAAATTTATTAAGACTGTATTGTTAGATCAATCTATTATTACTGGTATTGGTAATATATATGATGATGAAATATTATTTTATTCTAGAATTAATCCTTATAGAAAGGCTTCTAGTTTAAATATTGATGATTGTATTAATATTATTGATAATACTAGAATAATACTTAATAAAGCGATAGAAAAAGGTGGTACTACTATTAGATCATTTACATCAGAAGAAGGAGTACATGGACTTTTTCAAAATGAATTATTAATTCATGGTAAAGATAAGGGAGTTTGTCCTAATTGTGGAACTAGTATAGTTAAAGAAAAAATAAATGGAAGAGGGAGTTATTACTGCCCTAAGTGTCAGGAAAAAAGACGATGAAAAAAGAAGAACAAGTACCTTTTGACATATTTAAAACTGTTATGGATTTTGATAATAAAGAAAATAATAGAAAAGAAAGTTATATTGAAATGAAGAAGCGTTATGAAAAGTTTTTACAAAGTGAAGATTTTGATGAAGTAGCAGCTTTTTTAAACTATATTTTTAATGAAAATGATTCTAAATTACAAGAGGTTAGTAAAAAACGTAAATAATAGGTTATTTTCTTTAAAACTAACGAAAAAAGTGTTGTTTTACACTTTTTTTTGTTGTATAATTTAGTAGTCGATTTTTTTAAGGAGTGATAAAAATGAAGAAGACTAAAATTATTTGTAGTATCGGTCCTGCTAGTTACGATAAAGATGTAATGCGTGAAATGATTAAAAGCGGTATGAATGTATGCCGTGTTAACTTTTCTCATGCAACTTTAGAAGAAAGACATACAGTAGAAGAAGACGTTAGATACTTCAATGA
Source organism: uncultured Eubacteriales bacterium (assembly GCA_900313345.1). Taxonomy (GTDB): domain Bacteria; phylum Bacillota_I; class Bacilli_A; order RF39; family UBA660; genus UBA2730. Next base: position 4,698 of record OMQW01000046.1, on the reverse strand, counting down.
AGAAGAAGGATGTAATATTGGTCTATTATATGATACAAAAGGACCAGATCTTAGAACGTGTGATTTCAAAGATGGAATTATTACATTAAAAAATGGAGAAAGTATAAGAATACTTAAGGAACCTGTCCTAGGAACTAGTGAAGCTATTAGTTTCAATCATCCAGAAGTTATTGATAATATTAATGTTGGAGATAATGTTTTAATAGAAGATGGTTTATTAAGATTAGAAGTAACTGATAAAGATGAAAAAGGTTTAACTTGTAAGATTTTTGCAGGTGGAACTATTAAATCTCGTCGTGGTGTTAATGTTCCTGGCGTTGATTTAGGTATGAAATTCATTAATGAAGTAGATGAAGAAGATATTAAATATGCTTGTGAACATAAGGGTGATTTCTTATCAGCAAGTTTCGTTTCAACTGCACAAAATGTTAGAGATTTAAGAGCTTTACTTGAAAAATATGGTAGACCAGAAATGAAGATTATTTCTAAGATAGAAACTCAAACTGGTATTGAAAATATTGATGAAATAATTGATTTATCTGATGGTATCATGGTTGCTCGTGGTGATTTAGGTGTTGAAGTTCCAATGGAAAAATTACCTACTTACCAAAAAATGATTGTTAAAAAATGTCGTGAAAAGAGTAAAATCTGTGTAGTTGCTACTGAAATGCTTGCATCTATGTATACTGCTGCTAGACCAACTCGTGCAGAAGTATCTGATATTGCTAATGCAGTACTTGATGGTTGTGATGCTGTTATGCTTAGTGGTGAAACTACAATGGGAGCTTATCCAATTGAAGCTGTTAGATATATGGCTACTATTGCAAATGAAGCTGAAAAAAATTATGATTATTCTCATAAATTTAATTATGATGATGAAAATGATGTTACTGAAGCTATGAGTAGAGCTGTTATTGATTGTGCTAACTCACTTTCTGCTAAAGCAATTGTTACTGCTACAATTAGTGGTTATACTGCTTGCAAGATAAGTAATTTAAAACCTCAAACAGTTATTGTTGCTCCATGTGTTAATAAAGATGTAGCTCATTCTTTAGCTCTTAACTATGGTGTATATCCAGTACTTGATAAGAAGTTTGATACTATCGATGAAGTAATTGAAAGTGCTGTTGAAAGTACTCAAGAAATGCTTGGATTAGTTCCTGGTGATACTTTAGTTATTACTGGTGGATTCCCTGCTACTAAAGAAAAAACTACTAACTTCATGAAGGTAGAAGTTATAAAATAAGGATTACGAAAGTAATTCTTTTTTTGTGTCTACTTTTATTTTATCAGTTCAATTTATAAATTATTCTTATATTCTTTATTAATTAATTCTATTTCATTATGGGGTAGAGAGTATATAGTTGTTGCTCTTAGTTCTAGACTTAGTAAACTATTGTTTCTTTCAAATTTACTTATTATTTTTAAAGGACAATCTTTTTTTACTTTATTTAGATAGTTTTTACCTTTTTCATTAAATCCTAATATTCTTACATAGTTCCAACTATTTAGTTTATTAGATTCTTCTTTAGTTATATTTAATAATATATAAAGAAGTATTCTTTTTATTTTATTATAAGTATATCTTTTTGATTTAACATTATTTATTAATTCATCATAATTATTAGAGTTTAATATTTCTTTTTTTATTTTATTTTCTATTCCTTCATTTACTTCATGATATATAGATAGATCTTTTTCTGTTAATACTTTATATTTTAATAGTGGAAAATAGTCATCTATAAAGTGAAGATTATTTAAATTATTATATGTTTCTATTGGAACTGATGATTTAATTTCTTTATTATCCTTTAGAGCTTTTCTTATTGCTTCACCACTAGATATTTCATTTATATCTTTATTATGATAGTCATTTGTTCTTTTTATTAATACTGGTTTTATATTATAATTATTTTTTAATATTTCTTTTATATATGATATACCTAATAGGTCATTAGGTGTATCTACTTTTTTACCTGTTATATCATATATAGCATTAGATAGGGATGTTGGATAATTATATCCCATTCTTCCATAGATTTTAGTTAGTTTATCTAGTTCATTATTATTTATTTGTGATTTAGCAATTTCTGTTAATAATTCTATATCATCTAGTTCTGAACCAAATACTAGTTTATTTACTTTTAAAGCATTTAATATTTCTATAGAACCTTTTGCAAAATAGTCTGCTGATTGGATACTATAAATAATAGGTAATTCTATTATTAAATCTATATTATTTTCTTTAGCTATTTTAGTTTTAGTCCATTTATCTATTATTGAAACATCTCCACGTTCTGTAAAGTTTCCTGATAGTATTAAAACTATTTCTTCTTCTGGATACATTTGCCTTATTTTATTTATTTGGTATAAATGTCCATTATGAAATGGATTATATTCTGCTATTAGTCCTACTGCCATAATATCAACTCCTTTTTTATTTTATCATATTTTTCTTGCACTTGCATTTTAATTATTATATAATATGTTTATTGAAGCGATGAAGCTGAGGGGATATATTTGATTCTTTTAGAGAGACTATGTTTGGTGGAAATAGTTAGATAGAATGTATTTAGTTGCAGTAGAGTTTTTTAGGTTAATCTTCTTTACTAGATTCTTGAGGTTATTATTTAATAACAAATTAAGGTGGTACCACGAATCTTTCGTCCTTATGGATTGAAAGATTTTTATATTGGAGGAATTATGGACTATTATAAAAAGTTTTTAGATTATTGTAATAAGTATCCTTATAAAGAATGTAAATATAAGATTGATCATTCTGTTAGGGTTTCTTCATTTGCTTTAAAGATTGCTGATGATTTAAATTATGATGATGATTTAAAAGATACTGTTTATTTATCTTCTTTACTTCATGATATAGGGAGATTTGAACAGTTTCATAGGTATAAGACTTTTGTGGATAGTAAAAGTAAATATCATGGTGATATTGGAGTAGAGGTTTTAATTAATGATAATTTAATTGATAAGTTTACTGATGATTCTTTTAAGAAAAAGAGTTGTTTACTTACTTGTAAATATCATGGTACACTTGATAAGTTAGAAGATAATAAATATTACAACATAGTTAAAATAGTTAGAGATAGTGATAAGATTGATATATTAAATAATGCACTTCTTGGTAATATAGAACTTGATATAGGGGATGATTTTATATCAAGTAAAGCGATTGAATCTTTTAATAAGCATGAGCTTTTAAATTTAAAAAACAAGAAGACTAAGGCTGATAGATTTGTCGTGTGGGTGTGCTTTATATTTGATTTTAATTATAAGTATACTTATAAGTATTTAAAAGAAAGTAAATTAATGGATAAATTAATTCTTAAATATATTAATAAGACTAATAATGTAAATTGTAAGAGAGAACTTAAAAGAATGGGGAAAGAAGTTAATAAATATATAGAGGAGATGATATCATGTTAGAGAAAAAATATGATCATTTAAAAGTTGAAGAATTTAGATATGATGAATGGATGAAGAAGGGATATTTTAAGTGTGATCCTAATAGTAATAAGAAACATTATTCTATTGTTTTACCACCACCTAATGTTACTGGTAAACTTCATTTAGGACATGCTTGGGATGTTACCTTACAAGATATTATTATTAGATATAAGAGAATGGAAGGATATGATTGTTTATGGCTTCCTGGTATGGATCATGCTGCTATTGCAACTGAGGCTAAAGTTGTTAAGAGGGTTAAAGAAGAACAAGGAAAAGATAAACATGAACTTGGAAGAGAGGCATTTTTAGATGAATGCTGGAGATGGACTCATGAACATGCTGATACTATAAGAAGTCAATGGAGTAAGATGGGTATTTCTCTTGATTATTCTAAGGAAAGATTTACTCTTGATGAAGGTATTAGTAAGGCTGTTAGAAAGACTTTTGTTGATTACTATAATGAAGGTTTAATATATAGAGGAGAGAAGATTATTAACTGGGATCCAGTTGCTGAAACTGCTCTTTCTAATGAAGAAGTTATTTATAGTGAAGAAAAAAGTGCTTTTTATCATTTAAAATATGAACTTGAAGATCATAGTGGTTATTTAGATGTTGCTACAACTCGTCCTGAAACTTTATTTGGTGATACTGCAGTTGCTGTTAATGAAAAGGATTCTAGATATAAAGATGTTGTTGGTAAGAATGTTATACTTCCTTTATGCGATAGAGTTATTCCTATTATAACTGATCCTCATGCTGATATGGAAAAGGGTACTGGTGCTGTTAAGATTACTCCATCATCAGATCCTAACGATTATGAAGTTGGATTAAGACATAATTTACCTGTTATTAAGATTATGAATGATAATGCTACTTTAAATAGTAATGTTCCTTTAAAATATCAAGGACTTTCTAGAGAAGAAGCTAGAAAAGTTGTTGTTAAAGATTTAAAAGATGCTTCCTTATTACTTAAAGAAGAACCTCTTGTTCATGAAGTAGGACATAGTGAAAGAACTGGTGCTATTGTTGAACCTATGATTAAAAAACAATGGTTTGTTAAAATGAGACCACTTGCTGATATGGTTTTAGAAAATCAAAAGAGTAGTGATACTAAAGTTCATTTTGTTCCAAGTCGTTATGAAAAAACTCTGAATCACTGGATGGAAATTACTTATGATTGGTGTATTTCTAGACAATTATGGTGGGGTCATAGAATACCTGCTTGGTATAAGGGTG
>OMQW01000052.1 GCA_900313345.1 uncultured Eubacteriales bacterium | reverse complement strand
CCATTAAAGTAATCTTGCATTTACCATTAGGAATATCCAAAAAAAAATTAAGCTTAGCTAATACACCAATATTAGGAAGCATTGTTACATCAGGAAAAGCACTATTGTCTAAACTATTAACAATTAAAACTTCTTTTGAAGAACTTTCATTAACTAAATTAAAAAAATGTTTATCAAAAGTAGAATCAATTTCAAAACGAATTTCAGAATTAGGAAATAAAACAAGATCATTTGTTATAAAAACTAGACTACGCATACAAATACCTCCTAAAAATACTAGTTCTTATTATATAATAAAATAGAAAAAAAACAAGAGAAAACCTAACATTTTCTCTTATATTTATTTAAATATTTAAAAGATATAAATAAAAATAAAATAAATAATAATAAAAGTATAAAAACAATATAATTAAACTTATGAACTATCAAAACACTATTATCTAAATAATAAGAAGTAACATAATTTTTATAATTATCTTTATTTATATTAATCTTCTTATCATAAGAAAGTTCCTTATTAATATCTTTAATGACAATATCTCTTAAATTATTATCATATTTTCTAGGAAGACCATATATTTTATTATTAATTTTAAATTTATTAATAGAATTATCTTTAATATAATATACAAATATTTTATCTCTATTATCAGTTATAAAATAAAATTTTCCTTTATTATATTCAGCAATAGGTTTACTTATTTTTTTTATAATTACATAACTATATTGTTTATTGCCATTATATTTAGAAAATTTCCTACTAGACTTATAAACATAATATGAAGATATAAATAAAAGTATACTAAAAATTATAAAAATAATAGTAACAAGTATAGTAATAACACTTCTTTTTAACTTTAATTTTTTATTCATCTCAATCACTATAATAATTTTAACATAAAAATAAAAAAAAGATTGACAAATTGATACAAAGTGATTAAGATAATAATCACCAATTCGGTTATTAGGCGAATTGGTCGCTAGTATCACACTAGCCAACCCCTTTTTATTCTTTTTTAAGAAGCTGCCCTTCAGGGGGTGCAGCTTCCTTTTTTTACAAAAAAATAAAACTATCTAGCAATAACTAGATAGTTTTTTTTATTATTTATTAATTTTATAAGTAAGTGATGAAGATTTACTTAAATCAATATCACTAGATACAACTAATTGTTTATAAGAGTCTTTTGCAATAACATCTCCTACATAACCATTAACAGTTGTAATAACTTTATTATCTCCATCTACAAATGAAACATCTATAGTTTTTAAATTATATGCATCATCTGTAGTATTTTTTACTATTACTTTAAGTGTATTATCACTAAAAGTAGTTCTAGTAAATAATAAGCCATCTACTTTTTGATCCTTTAAGAATGATGCAGTATTTGTAGCAGCATGACTGAAGAATAGTCCTTTAACTACAAATACTAAACATATAATTAATGCAATAGAAGCAAGTGAGATTAATAAAGTCTTCTTATTTTCTTTAATAAAATCTAAATTAATTTTTTTCATATTATTCTCCTATATAAGTTATTTTAACATATCCATTACCCTTTTTGGCAATACCTGAAATATTTTTTTCGGAGAAAGCATTAACAGAAATAGTTTTAGTATTAATATCAGTACTTTCTTTACAGTTATAACAACTCATCGATTTATTAGATAATTTAGTATTAGCAATATAACCAGATCCACCAGCACCAGGTCCGTTAACAGCACTACCACCGTAGAATCCACCTCCACCAGCAGCATTTCCAGCATAAGATCCGCCTTTACCAAATTTACCATTATATTTAGAATCAGTATTTAATGTTTGAGATCCAGGAATAGCAATTTCAAGAGATTTTCCACCACCATTAGGTGTTACACCTTCAAAACCACCACCAGATCCGCCGTAGCCATAGCAACCTTCTAGATAGTTTTCTTGGAATCTACCTCCGCCGCCACCTCCAGCAACCATTAAAATATCATCAATATTATTAGAAAGATTTTCAAGAAGTCCAGAAGAAAGAGATATAGATGTAGCTCCTCCACCAGAACCATATACATGATTTACATTAGCATAGCTAACTGATCCTCCACCATTATAACCACCATCAAGAGCAGTTTGAGATCCAGATTTTCCTTGACCACCTACATTGATATAAAGAATATCATTAGCATTTAAGTTAACTTCACCAGTAGAGTATCCACCATAACCACCTATATAAGTAGTAGTTGCATCTCCTCCTTGAGCTCCCCAAGCTTCAATTTTATATTTACCAGTAGAAGGAATAGCATAAGCTACCTCCTTACCAGTATAATTAAATTTAGTAACATTCTCTTCATTTTTTTCTTTAACTTCGATATTATTACTAATACTATATGTTTTTCCAGCACCTGTTGTAACCGTACAATAATAAGTATGTGTACCAACATTTAAATCTAAAGTATCGTATTTTTCAGTACTGTCATCATCCATAGTACATTTAATAGACCCACCAGATTTGTTATTATCTACGTAATAACTACTAGGTATTACATAATAATCATCTTCTTCTATTTCATTAGGAATCAATGATCCATCTATCTTAGGAACAGTATTATCAATAAAGTGAATTTCTTTACTACTTGTAGAAATAATCTTATTATCAATTACTTCCCTAGCATAAACTGTAGCTTGATCTTCAAGTGTAATACTTTCAGTATAAGTATTCCAGTTAATTGCATCTAAACTATATTCATGTACTGCATCACTATTAGGATATTCTATAACAACTGATTTACTTATAGTCCATTTACCTTTATCAGTTTCACCTATAATTGGATAAGCTTCATAATTAACATCAGTAATTTTAATTTCATTTAATTCTTTACTAGTAACTACAAAGTAACTACTACCATCAACAACAGTAACTTTATTCCATCCAACTATAGTATCATAATTCTTTAATAATTTATCTTCACTATTATAGAACTTGATATTACCATTTTCTAAATTATAAATATCAAGTATAGCTCCAATTGAACTAACATCAGTATAAACTTTCATTCCACTACTTGCATCTATAGAACTTAAAGTATCATTATCAAATGCTTTAGTATCTAGTGCATCGCTAGCTTTTAAAGCTTCGTATGTAGTAACTGGTCCAAAATTACCATTTGCATCAGTTCCTTTAGCATAAAGTGTTTCTCCTAAATTAACAACAGCTTCATCTTCATATTTAACATAATTATTATTATCATTACTATAAGTATTATTTAAAGAAACATGATTATATCTTATATTAAAGTGAACTTTTTTATTGTCTTTTATTCCATCTTTTGTTAAATGAGGATATAAATCTTTAATATCTTTTAACTCTATAACAGGTTCATATTTAGGACTAATTTCATAAACATTTCCACCATTAAATGTTATATAAGAAGTATTATCTAATATTTTAACATCATGCCAACCTAGACCACTAAGGTTAATAGTTCCATGAGGCAAAACATTATTTTCTTTATCAAATAACTTAATAGTTAAATTACTACTGGTTTTTACTTTTATATACTCATTATATATAGATTTATCAACATTTAATCTATATTCATTAGCTTCATCAAAAGTTTCTTCATTATTATCAAAAGTATTTGATGTAATAGCATTTTTTGGTCTTGTTAAAGTATAACTAGCTACTTCAGTTTCACTTCCATCAAAATCAACAGCTTTAGCATAAATAGTATCACCAATATTTAATGTAACAGCACCAGTATAATCTATAAAGTTAACATTATCTAAACTATATAGTTTTTTAATAACAGTAGATAAATAATTAACTTTAACTTTAGCACTATTTATTTCATTAACACCTTTCTCAGTTAAAGTATTATAAACTTTAACCTCAGGAATCTTTGGTGTTGAATCAGTAAGAAGTGAGATTTTAGCATAACCATCACCAGTATTACCAGTCATTTCTTCTTTTGAATCGTGTGTAGGCATAACGCTATCTCCATCAATCATTACACTATTTTTAAAACTATAACCTGAGTAATGATAACTACAAGATAAATCATTAGTACCATCAGCACATATTTCATGATTAGAATCATATCTAGGACCTATATTATCTTTAGACATTACTGCAACAGATCCAAGATAACCAGATATAAATGATGAACCACCTGTACCAGCATTATTATAATAATGAGTTATACCATTACCACCATAGTAACCACCACCAGCACCAGCAGCATCTTGGTTATATGATTTATAAGTTCCATTATATCCCATACCAAATTTATAACCAGTTGTTTGAGTAGCACCTTTAGATTCAATAGTATTTTTACTAGTTAAAGTTCCACCAGCAGTACCTTTTTCAGAATCACAAGATCCACCACCACCAGCGGCAACCATAATTCTTGAACTTAAACCTGCATCGTTATTCCAATTACCATTAATAGTTCTAACATCAGTAGCTCCACCACCAGAACCAGAAGCTTCATCATCATTATGATCCCACTCACCTGTTCCGCCACCGTTATAACCGCCTTTTACAACAGTTCTATAAGTTCCGTTAGTACCTTTACCACCGACATAAATATATAATTTATCTCCAGCATTTAATTTAATTTCACCTTTAGTATAAGCCCCTTTACCACCTGGAATATTAATTCTTCCATCAGTTAAACCAGAACCACCAGAAGCTCCCCAAAGTTCAATTCTATAAGTACCAGAAATTGGTGCAGTAAATACTTGTTCACTACCAGTATATTCAAAAGTAGTTGTTTTTAAATTATCTTCAGAAGAATAAACTTCATCAATAACATTAACAGTTTTAGAAGTACTAAAGCTTCTTCCTGTATTCGTATAAGCTGTACAAGTAATAGTATTATCACCAACTTCAAGTTCAGATGTATTATTAACATCTACACCATTGTTAATACATAATACATAACCACTAGACTTCTCATTGATAACATTTGTTGTATAAATAATTTTATTATAATCACCTTTGGTTATACTTTCTGGTAAATCACCCATTGTAATAGTAGGAACGGTATTATCAACATAATATATTTTCTTACTACTTGTAGAAATAATATTACCATTATTATCAGTTTCTCTAGCATAAATAGTAACTTGATTATCTATAGTAAATGAATCATTATAAACATTCCAGTTAATTGCATCTAAACTATATTCATGATTATAACTATCTGATGGATAATTAATAGTAACTGTCTTAGTAGATGTCCATTTTGAATTATCAGATTCTACAATTCTTGGATATTCAACATAAATATTACCTTCACCTTTAATTTCGTGAACTTCAGTTCCAGTAATAATTATAAAGCTTGTATTTTCATTAATATTTATCTTATCCCAACCAACAACAGTATTATATGTTGCTAATAGTTTATTACTTTCATCCATTTCTTTTATAACACTAGGTGTTAAATTATATATATCAATAGTTGATCCTTGTAACTTATGTCCAATATTTAATCTTTGATTTTTTATATCAGCCTTAGTATCTGAATCGTTATCAAAAGTTAAACTATCAAGAGCATCTTTAGCTTTTTCTGGTTTAATAGAAACTATCTTAGTTTCATTACCAGCTTTATCTATACCTTTAGCATATAAAGTATCACCATAGTTAACTATTGCATAATTTCCATCATACTCTTTCCAATTTTCTTTATCAGTACTATAAAGTTTTTGAACACTTAGATGATTATAAGTTATATGAACTTTTATTTCATCTACTTCATTAACTTTTTTACCATTAATAATTGGATATAAATCATTATTATCATATTGATCTAAAGTAGGTTGATATTTAGGTCTAATTTCACTTAATTTATCACCATCAACTATTAAATAAACTGCATTAAGAGGAACTAAAACTTCATTATAAGTCTCATTATTAAATTCTTTAGAATAATCAGTTATTTCAGCATTATTACTATCATAGAATTTAATAGATATTTTACCATCACCTTTTAATTCAATTCTTTCGCCTAATATAGAACTATCTAAATTTAATCTAGATTTATTAACATCTATACTAGTAGAATCATTATTATCAAAAGCTTTACTACTAATAGTATCAAAAAAGTTTTCAATATTTAAACTAACAACACTACTTTCACTATTATCAAAGTAAATAGCTTTAGCATAAATTGTATTTCCATTATTAACTTTTACTTTATCAGTATAATCTAACCATTCCTTATTATCTAAACTATATTTTCCTAAAGTATTATCTGGATAAAGAATATTTACTTCAGTTTTTTTAGCTTCTTTAACACCTTTTTCTGTTAATAAATTTTCATCTCTATTATATCTAATAATAGGTGTATCTAAATCTTTAACAAAAGTTATTTTAGCAAAACCATCCCCAGTATTACCAGTTTGAGTGCTAACACCATTATGAGTAGGAATTTCTTCACTACCTGAATGCATAACAGTATTAGTAAATATATAATTAGAATAATGGTAAGAACAACGAATATCTTTAGAACCATTTTGACAAATGTTACCTTCAGAATCAATTCTAGGACTAAGGTTAGTTTCTGAACTAATAGCAACTGAACCTAAATGTCCAGATATAAATGATGAACCACCATTACCTCCATGTTCATAACCTTGATAAGCAGTACCTCCGTAGTAGCCACCGCCACCACCTCCAGAACCATCAGTTTGATCACCTCCAACTTGTCCAATACCAAATTTATAACCAGAAGTTTGTGTAGAAAGTCCTGAAGCAGAAGCATCTCTATCTCCACTCAAAGCACCACCATTTGCACCAGTAGCAGAATAATTTCCTCCACCACCACCTGCGGCAACCATAATACGTGAAGCAAGTGAAATAGAATTATCAAAAGCGCCATCAACTAAACGAATATCAGTAGCACCACCGCCACCGCCTCCTTCATCAGGATTTCCATCGCAGTTATAATCATTTCCGCCTTGAGCACCACCGTTAAATCCACCATGTCCACCAACGCACCAGCCTTGAGTACGACCATCAGATCCTCTTCCTCCTACATAAACGAAGAATGATTCTCCTTTTTTCATTGAAATATTACCAGAAGTATAAGCACCAGTTCCACCTTTATTAATAAGTCTACTATCTTGCATACCAGTTCCACCTTGGGCACCCCAAAGTTCAACTTTATAAATACCATCTTTAGGAGCAATGAACTTTTGAACATCACCAGTTACAATAAATTTTTCAAGATTATCTTTAACAAATACTGTCTTTGAAATTTTATATTCTTGTAAATCATTTGTCTTTATTTCACAAGATAATAATCTTTCACCATCATCAGCATCAGCAGCATTATCAGATAAAACTCCATCTATATAACATGAATAACTTCCACCTGATTTACCTTCACCATAATCAAAATGACTAGGCATTGGATAATTACTACCCTCAGTAAATGTATCAGGAATATCATCTAAATCAATAGTAGGAACTGTATTATCTATATAATGTAATTCCTTACTACTTGATGAAACTAAAGCACCATCTAATGTTTCTCTAGCATATACTGTTACTTGATCATTAACTATAAATGGTTCAGTATAAATATCCCAGTTAACACTATCTAAACTATATTCATGAACATATTTATTGTCACTATCTTTATAATCAATTGCTACAGTTTTTGTATAATCCCATTTACCTTTATTACTTTCTGTAATAATTGGATAATCATTATTATCTATTTTAATAGGATCAACTTCATATAATTCTGTTCCAGTAATAGCTAAATATTTAGCATTTGTAGGAACTCCTACTTTAGTCCATCCAATAACTGTATTAACTTGACTAATTTGTTTATTATTTTCATCAAAGAATCTTACATAACCAGTTTTTAAATTATAAATATCTAATATTCCACCAAGCATAGATTCTGAAATATATGCTTTTTGTAAATTAGCATTTACTTTAGTATCACTATCATTATCAAAAGCAGCAGGTTGCAATACATCTTTTTCTTTTTCCATCTTATATATAACAGTGTCAGTATCATTTCCATCTTTATCAATACCTTTTACATATAAAGTTTCTCCTAATGAAACTATAATATTACCATCATAATCTTTCCAAGTTTTATTATCAAAACTATAAAGTTTTCTAACACTTAAATGATTATAAGTAACAGATACTAATCCTTCTTTAACATCATTTACTTTCTTATTAGTAATTAATGGATATCTATCACTAATATCAAGTAATTTAATAGTAGGTTCAAACTTAGGTCTTACTTCATAAACATAATTACTAGTAAATGTCATATATTTAGAAGCTTGAGGAACAGTAACTTCATGCCATCCACTACCAGTAACAGTAGTAGTATAAACAGTCATTTCAGTACCTTGTTTATCAAAGAACTTAACTGTATCATTACCATTAGTTTTAAAATTAATTCTCTCACCATACATAGATTCATCAATATTTAATCTAGAACCATTAACAGATTCATAAGTTTTCTCATTGCCATCTAACGCATTATTATTTAAAGCATTAGTAGATAAAGCAACCTTATAAGAGCTAACCTCAGTTTCAACTCCATCAGCATCTATTGCTTTTGCATAAATCGTATCACCAATCTTAGCAGTAAATTTATCTGTATAATCATTCCAAGTTTTATTATCGAAACTATATAATTTCTTTATAGATTTACTATCATAATTAATTCCAATTATTTGATTTTTAACTATCTTATTTCCTTTATCAGAAATGCTATTATATTTATTATTATTATAAATTCCGGGCTTAGATAATATCTTAATATCAGAGATATATCCTATTCCCCAATTACTATATCCGTTAATTTTTAAATATTCAGCATCAGAAGGAATAATAGATATTGCAGCATGAGAACCTCCACTATTTTCATGATCGTAAGTATAGAAATTTTCATCGTCTAAATTATAATAACGTAATGTAAATCCACCCTTACCATCTGTATAAACAACTTGAATATATTTACCAAAAGCAGATTTATCTACTATAAGTTTATATTGTGTATAACCAGAATAATAATAAGTAGATGAATTATTATCAGTTCCAGCAGCAGGAACACAATCATCAGGTACATTAGAAACAACAGAAGAGATTATTCTAGTTTCTACACCAAACATATCTATTCCCTTAGCATATAAAGTATCTCCATTTTTTATATTTAAAATTTTTCCTAAAGTATAATTTTTCCATTTGCCATCATTAATTTTATATAAATATTTTACAGAAGTTTTATAAAAATCAATAGATATTTCATTATTACCAATTATAATTCCATCATTAATAATTTTAGAATAATTCTTCTTTACATTAAATCTAGGTTCATTAGAAAGAGTTATTTCATTAACCTCGGCATTAGTACCAAAACCATGATCAGTGCCTATTGTTATATAACTTGTATTTTCAGGAATTAAATAAATATGTTCAGTATTATTAGAACTACTATATTCAACATTAAGTGTTTCTTGTTTTATTAAATTATTATTATCATCATAGAAATACATAGTCATACCAGAATAATAATGACAAGTTTCTATAATTGAAAGATAACTATTCCAAGCAGTCTTATCAACTAAAAATTTATAAGTTCCAGGATAATTTTGTTTAGTATTTACATCACCATCAAAACTAGAATAAGGAATAGCATCAGTAGGTAAGTTTATTTTTTTAGAATTTGATTTACTTAAACCAGATTCAAGTCTAGTACTTCTAGCAACTATATTACCACTTTGTGAATTAAATGGTCCGACGTAAGGAAGCCATGTTTCTCCACCATCAACAGAATATTCATTATATAAATCATCATAATTATTATCATAACTAATAGTAATATAATCATCTAACTTCATACCATATTCAGTTAAAATAGGGTAACCTGCAACATTATTTATAACTGGAGCTGCAAAAATATTATTATCTAGATTATTAATATTAGTATGAATAGTAGCTTCATTTAAAGCCTCATTAATACCCTTAGCATAAATAGTTAAAGATCCATCAGAATTAAATAATTTCTCACATTCTTCTGAAGTTAAAGTTATTTCATCGCCACTATTATATTTTTTATAATTAGTATCATTACCAACACTATAGGATATATCTTTAGCAGTACCTGTAATTGTAAATCTAACTTTAGAACTTAAATTCTTATCAAGTAAATTAATATATAAATCAGGAGCATTTTTATCAATATTAGTTATTTCGATAACTTTAACCACTTGATGTCCAACAGTATCACTTGCATATAGAGTATAAAAGCCATTTTCTTCTACACTAAATGTTCCATTGTTTTTAATAAATTTTCCATCATCCTCAAAGAACTTAACATCATGTTTTCCCTTAGCATAACCAACAGTTTCAACTTCCACATCATCTACAGCTTTAATAGTGACATTTAATTTTCTAATAGGAGACTCAAAATCAGCAATGCCTGAAACCTCTGGACTAGTTTCATCTATATTAGTAACTTTATAACTGACAATTTTACTATCGCCAGTTTCTTGCTTAAAATATTTAGCAAGTACTGTAGTATTGTTTTCTTTTATAGTAAAAACACCATTATATTTTTTCCACTCAGTTTGTTTACCATTTTTATCAATAATTTTATACAAATATTTATCACCAGTAGGAAATTGAATTCTAATATCAACGCTATTTGTAGGAAGTTTAGTATTTGAAATAATATTTATTTCATTAATTTGTTCATTACTCCATCTCATAAATAAATTCTCAGCTAAATCACTAGTAACATCATTTACAAAGTAATAATGATCAGTATAAGTTAATTTATTACCATATTCATCTTCAATAATAGCACCATCTGCATTTACATATTTTTCTTTAGCAGAAGCTTTAATTAATAATAAATTATACTTAGTATCATAATGTTTCCATTTACCATCTTTAGTCCACTTATATTCCCAAGTGTTTGAATTTGTTGTAGCAGGATAATTAAGTTTAAGAATAAAGTAATCGCCTTTATCAACCATTTCATAAGAAGGTTGCTTAACAATATTAGAAACGTAATATGTACTCTTTGCACTTTGTCCTAAAGCATTTTCATTATAAGCTGTAATAAGTGTATTATTTTCAGTTACAGTAAATGTTCCTGTATACTCATGATAAGTATCATCATTTAATTTATAGTATTTTTTTACAGCAGTCTTATCATAGTCAATATCAATATCAACAGAATAAGCTTTTTGTTTAGTATTAGGTATAATATCAGGTTTAGCTATACCAGTAGTTAAAAAATCAATTTTTAACTTAGCACTACCAAAAGCATTCTCACCCCTTGCAACAGCAATAATAGTAGTATTTTCTTTTAATTCAAAAGGTCCTTCATAAGGTATAAATGTATATCCATCTAATGAATATAACTTTTCAGTTGCATCATTATCAAAAGATATAGAAATATTTGTTTTATTAACTAAACCTTTAACTTCCTCTTTTGTAGGATCACTAGTAATAAATACATCAAGATTTTTAATAATAGCAGGAGGATTACTATTACCAATATTAGTAATAGACAAATTCTCAACAGTATCACCATAATTATTCTCTGCTTTAACATAAATAGTACAATTATGATCAATATTAATTGGTGAAGTATAATCTATAAATTGTACATTATCAAAACTATATTTAACTGTATCAGCATCTTTACTAATAACAGTAATATTTTCATTATCAGTAATAGTATTTAAATCATGATCAGATTCAAATCTTATATAAGGTAAATAAGGTTTTTTAATATTAGATACTTTAAAGCTAGAAACTTTTGATTTTAACCCATCTTCTTTTCTAATATAATAAGCATAAATTGTCTCATTATTAGATACCTTAAATTCTCCATTATATTTAGTATATCTTCCATAATATCCCTCTTTATACCAAATTGATTCGGATGGATAAAAAGTATCCATAGATATAGTAGCTTCTTCTACTAAACTATCTGGATTTTCATAAATATTAGGTCCATCAATTTCATCTTCTATTGGAGGTTCTATTTCTTTTAACTTAATATATTTACTCTTTGTCTTTGTTTTAGAAATAATATCAATTGTATTACCATCATTATCTAATAGTTTAACTTTTTTAGTTACCATTGCAGTTACTAATGTATCTGCACTAACTTCAAACTCTTTATCATATTCACTATAATCAGAACCATTAATAGAATATAATATTTTTTCAGAATCTTCTGGTGCATTAATAGATACTTTACTAGTTTTATTTTCTTCTAAACTATAAGGTGCATTAATAGAAAAATCAAAATCTTCAAGTTCATAATTAGTAACATCAACATCTTTACTAGCACTTGCAGAAAGTTCTTTAGTATTAACTATTTCTCCATCACTATTATAATAATTAATATCTTTATAAACTATTGCTGTAACATTATCTAGTGCTTTTACTTTAAATGGTCCAGTATAATCTGTATAAACTCCACCATTTATACTATAAACAATCTTTTTAGCTCCATCTGTATAAATAAGTCTAGCATTAGTTTCCTCATTTAATTGAATACTATTGTTATCAAAATATATTTTAATGCTTAAAGGATCTCTTGTAAGCCTTTTATCATAACTAATATATATAGAATCATAAGCACTCCTCTTTTTAATTGTTTTTGTTCCATCTGCAGTTACTATTTCATCAATATTAGTAGCTCTAGATTGAATATTACTATCTGCAGAAGCTTCAAATGCTCCTTTATATTCTTGCCATTTTCCATCATTTATTTTATATTCTCTCTTATCACTATTTCTAGAATACGAAATATAAACTTTAGTTTTATCAGTAGAATTTAATGAATAATCATCAGCCCATATATAAGTATAAGGTTCTGTAGTTCCTGGATATTCTTTAAATCCTTCCCCATCTATTTCATAACTAATTAGAACATGTTCTACATCATTTAGTCTAACTGTTATTGGTCCAGTATAATCTTCAAATTCTCTATGATCTTGTTCTATAGCAGAATCATCAAGTTTCCATTGCCATTTAATAGAATTTTCAGGATATTTTAAATTCATTGTAATCCATCCATCCCATTCTTTATCCTCATCTATTTCTTTAGGCTTAATATTAATTTCTTTAGAAGCACTTGCAATTAATCCATTATTACCTTTAGCATCACACTTAATTGTATGTTTTAATAATAAAAGTGTTTTTGTAGAAGTTAAGTTAGTTTCTTTAGAATCTATATAACAAGTAAGTTTTCCACCACTCTTACCAAATTTATAATTAGTAGGTATTTTATAATCTTCTCCATAATAAAACTCATTTGGTATTCCATCTAAACTAACTGAAGGAATTGTTAAATCTGGTTCTTCCTTAGTTTCATTATCTTTAGTTTTATCCTTATCATCTGCTTTAGCTTTATTATTTTTATTATCATCTAAATCAAATGTAGTCTTTCCAGAATTATCAGTAGTAGCAGTTAAAGATAGTTCCTTAATATTCCCTGCATTATCAACGACTCTAATAGAAATATTATATTCTTTATTTTCTTCTAGATTTTTAAATTCAAAATCCTTGTCCCCTTTAACCCATTCACCATCATCTAATTTATAGTAATAAGCTTTAATACCAGATTCATTATCAATAGCATCAACGCTAACCTTAATACTATTCTTCAAGTTTTCTCTTATAATACTGTTAATAGTAGGTGCTATATTATCAATCTTAACAACAACAGGGCTAGATGGATCACCAATGTTACCATCTGAATCTACTGCCTTAAAGAATACATAGTTAATGCCATTAGTTATAACATTAACATTCTTTGTTTTAGTAATTTCCCATTTACATCCATCAATACTATTTTTATCAGTAATACAATATAAATAATGATCTATTTTCTTTTTAGCGATAGAATCTTTTTCAATACCTATTACTTTTTCGTTATACCAGTCATTTCCTGGTTTATTTAATACTGGTCTAGTTGGTCTTCCAACAAGTATATCACCAACATTAAATATTAATAAAAAGAAAAGTAATAAAATAAGTACTATAATAGCAATTATTTTTTTTCGTCTATTTTCATCATTTTCTTCCTTAGTAATCTTATTATTTTTATTCTCTTTTATAGTATATCTAGTAATTATTTTCTTTAAAATTTCATTTAACTTTTCCATAACTGCACCTCTATCTTCATATTACTTTCATTATATCAAAATAGTATTTATATATCAACAAAAAAAAACAAAATTTGTGAATAAAAAAAAGCATTTTATTGCTC
This sequence comes from uncultured Eubacteriales bacterium, assembly GCA_900313345.1. Classification (GTDB taxonomy): domain Bacteria; phylum Bacillota_I; class Bacilli_A; order RF39; family UBA660; genus UBA2730. The sequence goes on along the minus strand of OMQW01000052.1, from coordinate 11,768 downwards.
TTTTTTAATACTTAAATTTTGATAGAAATTATATCTTTCTTCAGCATTTCTTTTGTTTTCTTCAAGTATTTTTTTATAATCTTTATTTATATTTTTTAAAATTCTATATCTATCTTCTCCACCTAAGAAATCTGCATAAAGAGAAAAATCTGCTTTAGAATCTAATTTAAATTCTTTTGTTACTGGATTATAGTGAAATATTGGAAAATATCCAGAATTAGTAGCTTTTTTTTCTTCTTCTATAGAATTACCCATTCCTTTAATTATCTTTTGTGCAATACAAGGAGAGTATGCAATAACAATAGAAGGTCCGTCATATGCTTCTGCTTCATTTAACACTTTAATAGCTTGCATTGGATTAGCTCCAAGTGAAATAGTACCAACATAAACATGTGGATAAGTAAGAGCTATTCTTGCAAGATCTTTTTTAGCTGTCTTTTTACCACTAGATACAAACTTAGCAGTAGCACCAAGTCTAGTACTTTTAGAAGCTTGTCCTCCTGTATTAGAATAAACCTCAGTATCTAAAACTAATATATTAACATTTTCATGATTTGCAAGTACATGATCAATACCATTAAATCCTATATCATATGCCCAACCATCTCCACCAACAATCCAAATTGATTTAGGCTTAATGTCATCTTTTAACTCAAGTAATCCAGGTATTTTAGTCTTAGGAAGAATTTCTAACAACTTATCTGAGTTTTCCATATTAGGCTCATTAATATAAGCTTTATAAATTTTTTCTTCACTCTTTTTAACTAAATTAATATTATCGTTTATTAATGTTGCTATTCTATTTTTCTTAGCTATATCAGCAATTCTCATACCATAACCAAACTCTGCATTATCCTCAAATAAACTATTTGCCCAAGGAGTGCTCCAAGGACTAGATGGGTAACTAGCACTATATATAGAAGAACAACCAGTAGCATTAGCAACAATCATATTATCACCAAATAATTGTGATAAAAGTTTTAAATAAGGAGTTTCACCACATCCAGCACATGCTCCACTAAATTCAAATTTTGGTTTTCTAAGTTGAGTACCCTTAACAGTGTTATTAGGAAGAACTCTCTTTTCTCCTACTTCATTAAATAAATATTCAGTTTCTTTAATAATAATAGGATCATTAACTTTTTCTTTTAAAGTTAATGCTTTTTCTCCCTTTTTACCAGGACAAATATTAGCACATAAAGAACATCCAGTACAATCTTTAACACTTATACCAATAGTATATTTATAAGTTACATCTCCTACTTTCATATCAGTAAGTTTATCTTTTAACGAACTAGGTGCATCCATGACTTCATCTTCATCAAGTAAGAAAGGTCTAATAACAGCATGAGGGCAAACTAAACTACAAAGTCCACATTGAATACATTTAGAAGAATCATAGCAAGGAACATTTTCAGCAATATCTCTTTTTTCAAGTTTAGAAGTATTAGAAGAAACTTCTCCATTACACTCACCTAAGAAACTACTAACAGGTAAAGTATCACCTTCCATAGTATTAATAATTTCAAACTTACTTAAATTTTTAGGCATTTCAGGAATATATTGAATATTAGGAAGTTTAACTTGAACTATATTACTAATAGCATTATCTATTGCTTTAATATTTTTTAAAGCAATTTCTCCACCTTTATTACCAAATTTAGCTTCTATACTTTCTTTTATTTTAGTAACAGCAAAATCATAATCAATTAATTTACCTAATTTAAATATAATAGTTTCCATAATAGAACTAATTTTATTATCAAGTCCATAAAGTTTAGCAATATTAGAAGCATCTACTATATATAGTTTAATATTTTTCTTTTCAATTATTCTTTTATCATAATTAGATAAAGTTTTAATTAATTCTTCACTATTCATATGAGTATTTAAAAGGAATATTCCATTATTAGAAACCTTTTCAAACATATGAAGTTTATTTAAATAAGAATCTTTAGTACAAATAACAAAATTACTACTTTGATTATAATATTCAGAATGTATTGGACTACCACTAAATCTTAAATGACTTATAGTAACTCCTCCACTCTTCTTACTATCATATTGAAAATATCCTTGAACATAAGCTTTGCTATAATTACCCGTAATCTTTAATATATCTTTAGATGCTGACACCATTCCATCAGAACCATATCCATAAATCATAAAGTTAGTAGTAAAACTAGGTATTAAAAACTTAGGATCATATTTAACACTTAAATTAGTAACATCATCATTAATACCAATAGTAAAATTAGAATGACTATCTTTAGAATCAACAAAATCAAATAAAGCTTTAATCATACTAGGAGTAGTATCTTTAGAAGCAAGTCCATAACGTCCACCAATAACTTTAACTTTAGTTGAAACATCTCTTACTACTTTTAATACATCTAAATATAATGTTTCACCAACATCTCCTGCTTCTTTGCATCTATCAAGAACAATAATTTTTTTAACTGTTTTAGGAAGAACAGATAAAAAATATTTTGAAGAAAATGGTCTAAATAAATGAACTTCAATAACTCCAACAGCTTCACCCTTTTTAGTTAAATAACTAACAGTTTCTTTAATAGTTTCTGAAACAGAGCCCATAGAAACAATTACTTTAGTAGCATTAACAGCACCATAATAATTAAAAGGTTTATAATTTCTGCCTGTAATACTATTAATTTTTTTCATATAATTATTAACTATATCAGGTAATTGATCATAATATTTATTTCTAGCTTCAACCATTTGGAAATAAACATCACCATTTTGATTAGTACCATAAGTATAAGGATTATTTGGATTTAAACTTCTATTTCTAAATTCGCTTAAAGCTTTTAAATCTATTAATTCTTTAACTTTTTCTGTATCAATAGTTTCAATTTTTTGAATTTCATGACTAGTTCTAAATCCATCCATAAAATTAACAAAAGGAACTTTTCCTTTAATAGCACTTAAATAGCTAACATTAGTTAAATCCATAGCATCTTGTACAGAACTAGAAGCTAAAAAAGCAAAACCAGTTCCCTTTGCAGCATAAATATCACTATGATCTCCAAATATAGAAAGAGCATGTGTTGCAATAGTTCTAGCTGAAACATTAATTACACAAGGAAGTCCTTCACCAGCAATCTTATACATATCAGGAAGCATTAATAATAAACCTTGACTTGCAGTATAAGTACTAGTTAAAGCCCCAGAAAGAAGTGAACCATGTATCATACCAGCGGCACCAGCTTCACTTTCCATTTCAACTACTTTAACAGGAGTACCAAAAAAGTTTTTCTTACCTTCACCTGCCCATTTATCTGTAACTTCTCCCATAGGACTTGCAGGAGTAATTGGATAAAGTCCACTTACTTCTGTAAAGTTATAGGCAGAATATGCCATTGCCTCATTTCCATCCATTATTTTCATCATCTTTATCAAACTCCATTCTATAAACTAATATAATTATAATATAATTTAACTATTTTTTAAATAAAAATTCTTAGATTAAAATAATCTAAGAATATCATTAATTGTAATAACAAGCATTAATAACATTAATAACATTAATCCAATTGTATGTATCTTATTTTCAAGTTTAGGATCAACAGGGCTTCCTTTAATTAACTCAATAATTATAAATAAAATATGTCCACCATCAAAAGCTGGAATAGGAAGTAAATTTAAAAATCCAACATTAATGCTTAAATATGCAAGTAAATAAATTAATGCACTAAATCCATTATGTGATTGTTCACCAACAATAGAATAAATACCAACTGGTCCACTTAATTGATTTAATCTAATATGCCCAGTAAATAAATAAACAACTGTAACCCACATTTGTCTAAATAATGCACATGTTTTAACAAAAGTAAATTTTAAAGCATTACCTACTCCATAAACTTTTTTTGTTTTTAAACCAATACCATATTTATAAGAAGTTACTTTTTCACCCTTAACTTTACTAACTTCCTTCTTAGCTTTTAAAGTGTAAACATGACTTAAGCCACTTTTTTTAACAGCTTTAATTTTTAAATCTTTTTTATGATCTTGTAGTGCTATATATAATGTAACATCATCCATTGTATAGATTTTATGTCCATTAATTTCTTTAATTAAATCACCCTTAGTAAGTCCAGCATCATAAGCTGGATAATCTCTTTGAGTGCTAGATATTCTAGGAGTTAAATCACTAGACCCAAAACATAATCCAATAAATAGTAAAATTACTATAGCAAGTAAAAAGTTAAATCCAGGACCCATAAACATAATTAAGAATCTTTGTAATTTAGTTTTACTTTGTAATTTTCTATTTTTAGGAATACTCTTATCATCATTTTCTATATCTTCCCCAGCAAGAGAACAAAATCCTCCTATTGGAATAGCTCTAATAGAATAATCAGTCTCACCACTTTTACCTTTTTTACTAAATAACTTAGGTCCCATACCAATAGAAAACTCATATACATAAACTCCAGTTATTTTAGCAAATATAAAATGCCCAAATTCATGAATAAAGACAATAATACCAAGTATTAAAATAAATAATAGTAAATTAACAATTATACTCATAAATCCTCCTATATAATACCAATTACTAAAATTGATGCAAGTGCAATGAATATTAAACTATCAAACCTATCAAGAATTCCACCATGACCAGGAATTAAATTTGAAAAATCCTTAGTCTTATAATATCTCTTAATCATAGAGAAAACTAAATCCCCAATCGCACCAATTAATGATAAAACTAAAGTAGTAATACCAATAGTTAAAATATTCATACTTGCATTAATAAACACTAAATAGAAATAACTACCAACAAAACTACCAACTAAAGTACCATAAATTAAACCTTCAACAGTCTTATTAGGACTAATATTAGGACATAATTTGTGTTTTCCTACTAAACTACCACTTATATAAGCAAAAGTATCAGAAACAACTGCTATTAATAATAAATATATAAAATACATTACATCATAGTTTCTAACAACACTTAGTAAATTAAAACTAAATCCTACAAATAATGTAATACCAATTAAATATAAAGCATCATTAATATTATATGTCTTATTATCATCTAAAAATACAAGAGGTATTAAAAAAGCAAATATTAATACACTAATAAACTTATAATCAATAGTATAATTAAAATCAATATTATCAATATTATTAAGTACCATAAATATTACACCTAAATAAGCAAAAATTTTAATAATACTAGGAACTTTTTTACTTTCTTTAATATTTATAAATTCATAAGTTGCAAGACATGCAAGTCCACACATAAATATAGTAAATACTTTACCACCAATTAATAATAATGGAACAAATACAGCTATCATAACAATAGCACTTAAAACTCTCTTTTTCATCAGATCCTCCATACTATTAAAATTATATAATAAAGGACTAATTCTTTCAAGAGAAACTATTTGAAAAATAAGTAAATTTAGATATAATACTACATGGAAGTGTAAATATGAAAGAATTAGAAAAATGTGAAATATGTCCTAGATATTGTAAAGTAAATAGAATTAAAAACGAAATAGGATTATGTGGAATGGGTAAAGAAATAAAAGTAGCTAGAATAGCAAAACATTATTTTGAAGAACCTCCAATATCAGGAACTAATGGATCAGGTGCAATCTTTTTTTCAGGATGTAATATGAAATGTATATTTTGTCAAAACTATAATATTTCAACAAATAATTTTGGTAAAGAAATATCGATTGATACTTTAGTAGAAAAAATGCTTAATTTGCAAAAAGAAAAAGCTCATAATATTAATTTAGTAACACCTACCCCATTTATTCCACAAATTAAAGAAGCTTTAATAAAAGCTAAAAAGAAAGGTTTAAAAATACCTGTAGTTTATAATACAAGTGGATATGAAACTGTAGAAAGTATTAAAAGTTTAGATGGTTTAATAGATATATATCTACCAGATTTAAAATATTATGATGATATATTAGCAATGAAATATTCAAAAGCTCCACAGTATTTTGATATAGCAACAAAAGCAATTGAAGAAATGTATAAGCAAGTAGGAATTAATAAATTTGATAAAGATGGTATAATGACAAAAGGTGTTATAGTAAGACACATGATGATGCCAGATTGTTTAGAAGACTCAAAGAAAATAATTAAATATTTAAAAGATACATATAATGATAAGATATATATAAGTATAATGAATCAATATACTCCCTTAAAGCAAGTAGAAAATATAAAAGAATTAAATCATAAAGTAAAAGAAAAAGATTACGAAGAATTAATTAATTATGCCTGTGATTTAAATATAACACATGCTTTTATGCAAGTTGGAGAAACTCAAAATGAAAGTTTTATACCAGACTTTGATTTAACTGGAATATAAAAAAAGAAAAGTGTAACTTTTCTTTTTATTTTAAATTAAAGTAAGAAATATAATCATGATTAGCAATACCTAATTTATTAGCACCATGATTTTTAGCTCTTTCTAAAACTTCTTCTTCCATACTCACAATAAAATCTTTACTATCATTATAACTATTACCAAAGACAGTTTTATATTCTGGAACTTTTTGATTAAGTACTGCAATATTATCTTTATTATTTTGATAAGTATCAGTAAACATAGGTATTTCAAATGCAATAATAATTTCTTTATTAGCTTCATTTAATTTTTCTATATAGTTTTTACCTACATTAATATAAGAACCATCTTCATACGTATAATCTCTATATAACAATGAATCCATTATATAACTAGGTTTAAATGAATAAGCCATAACAACTAAACTATCAGAATTCTTTAAAAGTTCATCAAGCATATTTTTTTCTACTCCATCACTATCAATAAAAGTAGTTAAATTAGTAGAAAATGCTGTAACATCAAAAGCAACTTTTAAATTTTTTGTAGAAGCATAACTCTTAGCTCTTCTAGCAAAATTTATATAACCCAATCTATTTTTAGAATTAATAGCTTCGCTAGATTGACCCTCTTTATATTTGTCAGTTTCAGATCTATCGAAATAATACTCTACATCATAATGAATACCTTCAATATGTAAACTATCTTTATATTTATCATTAAAATTAGAAATAACATCCATATTATGATTAACAACACTATCATAATTTTCTTCTACTATAAAATGAGGATCTCCATATAACATATAAACTTTTATATTATTTTTATAAAGAGATTTTAAATAAGAAGTATAATTTTCTAAATCATCAGGAAGAATAGATAAATAAACTTCATTAATATTATTATTTTTTAATTTATTTAAACTATCTTTTCTAGTTAAATCACTAACATTTAACTCTTTTAATGAGTTTTCCCATACCCAAACTGCATTAGTATTGGGTTTAATTTTATTAGAAACTTTATTTTTCTTTATTTCAACAACAGTTCTTAATCCAACATCATTAACTCTTGCTGCCATATCGTAAGTAAGTTCATTATCAGTTAAAACTTGCCAAACATCCCAAATATTAGTGCCTGTCTTTGGAGTACCTGTCCAGTAATTTGATGTAGTAACATATTTCTTAGCATCTCTACAAGTACCAGGTTTACTTCTATCTCCTGAATTACAACCTAAACTATCTAATTCATCTAATGTTATTAATCTAACATCATCATTTTCATTAATAAAATTTTTAGATATTAATTTATTTTTAAAAGCATCAGTATAAGACTTTATTGAACTATCACTTATAACTTCTTCAGTTCTTGCAAAAACATGACATCCCATATCAGGATTATTACAATAAGAATCACTTCTATAACCAGCTTCATCAAATGCAACAGCATAATCCTTAGGATTATATTCACCCTTTAAATCACTATAATTATTAGACACATTTAAATTATATTTAGATATTAATTTAGTAGAATCATCATTATCTTCAAATAAAATAAACTCATTATCTCCACACATATATTCCGAACCAATTTCATTTATCTTACCATTTAATAATGTACATGAATTAAGTTTAGAAACCTTACTAGTAGTTCCATAAACATTAACTTTGATAGTAAAATACTTAACACTATCATTAGCATCAAAGTTTTCTGAAACCCACATGCGTAATCTATAATAATTAGTTATATTAGTATTAGTAGAACTGCTATCTAATACCATTTCACCTTTTTTGGCACCAATTGCATCATCAGAATCAAGTGGAACAAAATAAGAAGGACTTAAAACAGGTTCATAATTAACTTTATCAGAACTCTTTTCTAAATATAATCTAACCTCATTATTAAGTAGTGTTGAACTATCATCTTTCTCAGCAGTCACTTCATATGCTACCATCTGGGAACTAGTATTAACGCTAACAGTAAAATCAAATATTTCATCTGCATTTTGAAGATTCATACCAACTTCATCAGAAATTGGTAAAGCATTAGTCATAGCTATTTCATTACTACCCTCTGTATAATTCATAGTAATAGTACCAGTTGTAATAGAGTTTTCTTTAACTCCTAAACTCACAAAATTAAATGCCGCATAAGTAAAACCTATTAATAAAATAAATCCAAGAATAAATACAGAAATAAATATAATTTTTTTCTTATTTAAATTCATCTAAATCCCTAACCTTTATATAAAATATAATAACATATAAAGTACATAAAAAAAAGTCCCTAAAATCATTAAATTTTAGAAACTAAAAATTAATTTTCTTTTTTTTCTACTTCAATTCTAACATATTTATCTTTATGTAAAGATGAAGCTTCATCAATTAAAGTACGAATAGCATTTATAGTTTTACCACTCTTACCAATAACTCTACCATAATCAACTTCAGATACTAATATAGAAATATTAGAATCTTTACTAACTACTTCAAATTCATCATCTACTAAATCTTTAACAATAAATTTAATTAGTTCTTCGTAATTCATAATTATTTTTCCTTTTTAGAATCAGCAAATTTTTTTGTAATACCAGCTTTAGAGAAAATATTCTTAACTGTATCAGTAGGTTGAGCACCAACTTTTAACCATTTAAGAGCAACTTCTTCATTAATTTTATTTTCAGTAGCATCACATGGAAAATAATTTCCGATTAATTCTAGATATTCGCCATCACGGCTTGCACGTGAATCAGTAGCTACTATTCTATAACTTGGGTGTCCTTTAGAACCCATTCTCATAAGTCTAATCTTAACTGCCATATTTGTCCCTCCATTTCAAAACTAATAATATATTAACATAAAAAAAAAAGACTGTCAACATATTTTTGTTAACAGTTAAATGTTGTTTTTACTAATAGATATTACTGGTCTAACACCATATAAATTAACATTATCAACTGCATCATAATCAACAAATCCTTGAGTAAAAACTTCATATGCCCTCCAAGCTTTTGATAAATAAACAGAACTTGTCCAATAACCATATGCTTCCTTTTCATCTAAAGAAGTTTCAGGATGACATCCATAATTTGAACATCCATATGTATAGTCATAAAGCCAAGCATATTTAGATAAATTACTACTATTTGCAGAAGAATCAAAATAAAATGTATATCCACCATTAAAGGAAGACCACGAACTATCAATAACATTAACAATTTGTTGTGCACTTGGTAAATAAACATTTAACGTATTTTTCCAAGCATTTGGAATATCTTTACCAACTCCAGTTAAAAAATAATGATTAGCATCATTAAATGAATATTTTGTAACACTAGAACCCTGAGTAATATTTCTATCTAAAATTAATTCAACAGTATTTTTTCGTATTTCCAAAATATAAAAAATTCTCATAATACCATCACCAGGATCACACTCATATTTAGACCCTATTGTCATATTATTCCCAGAAATTAACCTACAAAACTTTTGATTTTTTCCTTCTTTTAAAGAATTTAAAGCATCTTCTATATTATTAACATTCCAATTTTTATCTTTAGGTGTAAAAGATATATTTTTTGCTAAATATGAATATGCAAACACACTAAAAGTACTTGCAATAATAATCCCAATAAAAATATATAAAATTTTACTTGTTAATACTTTTTTCATATTATCACCTATCTTACTCAAAGTATATATAAAATAAAATTAAAAGTCAATAAAAAGACTATATAGAATTTTCATCTATATAATCTTCTTTTACTTGTTCATCTATTTCTTTATCAGGATCATCTATTATTTCATCCCAAGGATCTTCTGCTTCCTCTACAACAATTTTAACTTTCTCATCATGAGCTAATTCGATACCTAACTCTTTAGAAATAGAATACTTAATAGTATCTCCTTCTATATCACAATTTATACAACTAGGTCCACTTAAACACTTAATAATAACAGAAGAATCATTACTATCAATATTCTTCATAGTAACAACTTCATTATAATCTTCTCTTTTTTTAATTACATTAGTTTCCTTATTATCATTATAACTATACCAAATATTCACATCATAACTACCAGTAATATAAACTTTATCATTTACAACTTCTCCTTTAAAATTATGATTAATAATCCAAGAACCCAAAACAGTAGAAGCATTATTATCAAGTTTAATACTATTATTAGTTATAAATTTCTTTTTAGCCTTTGCAAGTAAAGTCTTAGTAACAATCTCTCTATATGCCATAAATCCTCCTCTAAAATAATTTATGCATAAAAAAAAATAAATAGACAAAAAAAGAAATTCTAATAGAATTTCTCATTAAATAAATTATCAAAATAATTATTAAAATTATCTTTAATAATATCAATATAATTATTAACTTTATCTAAATAAAAATTATATAAAGTAAAATTAGTATTATTAGAAAGTTCATTATTTAAAGAATCAAGTTCATTCTTTACATTATAATCCTTAGTTCTAACATACTTCATTTGTAATTCTTTAAGTCTATCTATTTTACTAGTAAGTTCTTTATCATTTGCAATTAATTCTTTATAATAAATAGTTTTTTTATATTCTTCACTATTTTTAACAAAATTAACAATTTTTAATAAATCTTCTTCTGTTTTATTTGCAAGCTTCACCATCTAAACTCCAAGTCTTAGCCTTTATTATTTTAACATTAACTAAATCACCAATCTTAATATTATCTCCACTAAAATTAACTAATTTTAACTCTTTACTATATCCAAAGAATCCATTATTAAATTTTTCATTAGATCCTTCAACAAGAACCTCAAGAACTTTTCCTTCTAGTTTTTTATTATTTTCTAAGAAATAAGTATTAACTAAACTATTTAATTTTTGAAGTCTTTCCTCTTTAATATTTTCATCTACTTGATCTTTAAATTTAGCAGCAGGAGTATTTTCTCTAGGAGAATATATGAAAGTAAATGCATTATCATATTTACAATGATTTACAACATCTAAAGTCTCATTAAAATCTTCATCTGTCTCTCCTGGAAAACCTACAATAATATCAGTAGAAATATGACAGTTAGGAATAGTTTCTTTCATCTTATCAAATAATTCTAAATAGCTCTCTTTAGTATAACGTCTACCCATTGCTTTTAATATCTTATCAGATCCTGATTGAAGTGGTAAATGAATACTAGGCATAATATTAGTATTATTTGCTATTACATTAATCATTTTATCTGTAAAATTCCAAGGATGGCTTGTAGTAAATCTAACTCTAGGAATACCTGTTTTAGCAACATCTTCTAATAACTCACCAAATGAATAATCTTCATATATATCATGGCCATATGCATTAACATTTTGTCCAAGAAGTGTAACTTCTTTAAACCCATCTTTAACTAGATACTCTATTTCTCTTAAAATATCTTCTTTGTTTCTAGAATGT
>OMQW01000064.1 GCA_900313345.1 uncultured Eubacteriales bacterium | reverse complement strand
ATGCTTTAAATTCTGATACACCTTTTTTGTTTTTTTCCAGTATTTCTTTTTTATTTATCTTTCTCATATTCTTTCTCCTTGCATATATAATACTATATTTTTGCAAAATAAAAAACCAATTGTTTAATTGGTTTAAATTCTAATTGGAGCAGATGATGGAAATCGAATCCACGTCACAGCCTTGGCAAGGCCATATTCTAACCACTAAACTACATCTGCGTTTCGTATGTATTTATATTATCAAATAAAATGACCTTTGTCTAGAATTTTTTTAATTTTTACAAAAAAAAGTTTTATTTCGACAAATTTCGACATTTACTGACAAAACTTTTTGATATGATAGTAATAGGGTGATTATATGAATTCATTAGAAGGGCTTATTATTAATTCAACATTTATTTTATTTCCTATTTGTTTATATATTATTTATTGTACCAGCGGTTCTGAAAAAAGCGTTAATCAAAGAGATGTTTTTTTAGAACTGACTGTCTTTTCTTCTTTATATTTAATGTTTAGATTTGGTATTTTATTTAAAAGTTTTTATCCAGGACTTTTATTTACAATTCCTTTATTGCTTTGCTATTTAAATAATAAAGTAAAAATCTCTTTATTAGTTAGCTTGATTTTGATTATTTTTTTAAAATTTAATTTTAAAATAAATATAATTTTACTATTATTTGAATATATTTTATATTTTATACTTTATATTTATTATAAAAAAAATTATAAAAATTACTATTTTTTAACTAATGGATTTATTATTATTAGAACTTTTATAATTAGTTTACTTACTAAAAATAATAATTTTATTTCTTATATTTTTTATTTTTTATCATCTGCTGTTATTTATATGATGACGAGTTATTTTATTGTTGAATTTTATAAAAATTTATCTAAAACTTTAAATTATAAAAGTACACTTGTAGAGTTAAAGAAAGAAAAAAATATTCATGCTGAATTGTTTAAAATTTTACATGAAATAAAAAATCCTTTAGCAGTATGTAGAGGTTATTTAGATATATTAGATTCAGGTACTAAGAAGGATTATGATAAATATATTCCGTTAATTAGTACTTCAATTCGTAGAACTTTCGGTTTAATGGATGATTATTTATCTTTTTCTAAAATAAATGTTAGTAGAGAAGAAGGAGATTTAGTATTATTTTTAGATGAATTTAAAGAAGGTATAATTCCACTCCTTGAAAAAAATAATGTTGATTATATTTTTTTGATTCCTGATTCTGAGGTTTATTTTAAATTTGATTATGATAAATTAAAACAAGTATTAATAAATATATATAAAAATAGTATTGAAGCATTAGACGATAGAAGAACAATTAAATTAAAAGCTTATTTGGCATTTGGATCTTTTTATATTGAAATAAAAGATTATGGAAAGGGAATGGATGCTTATAGCTTGGAAAATATTGGTAATAATTTTTATACTACTAAAGAACATGGTACTGGATTAGGTGTTTCTTTATCAAAAGAAATAATAAGACTACACAATGGTAGTCTTATTTATAAATCTAAATTGGAAAGAGGTACTACTTGTATTATTTCTTTTCCTATTAATTAAAATAATATGGAGGATATACTGGGTACATCATAGGTGGTCTATATTGATATGGTGGGTGATAGTAATTAATTTTATTATTGTTAGCTAGACCATATCCTAAAGCTCCTCCAGCTAAACCACCTATAGCAAATGGAATCCAAAAACCTCTTTCATTGTAATATCCATTCATTTTATTATACATTTTTTTCAACTCCTTATTATATTTTATGTATAATAATAATTTTTGATATAAAAAAAGTAATTCTATTTTGAATTACTAATCTATTAAATTTATTTTTTCAATAATAGGTTGATTTTCTTTACTTACTGTACCATTATTATCTTCTACTTTTGTGTTTTCTGCTATTTTATCAACTATATCCATACCTTCAGTTACATGACCAAATGCTGCATATTGTCCATCTAAATATGTGCTATCTTTATGAACTATAAAGAATTGACTTGAGGCACTATCCATATCATATGCACGTGCCATTGATATTACACCTCTTTTATGAGAAATATTATTTTCAATACCATTTTCACTAAATTCACCTTTAATATTTTCATCTGAACCACCGGTTCCGTCACCTTGGGGATCTCCGCCTTGAATCATAAAGTCTTTTATAACTCTATGAAATGTTAAATTATCGTAAAAACCTTCTTTAGTTAATTTAATAAAATTTGTTACAGTAATAGGTGCTTCATCAGCATCTAATTCTAATTTAATTGTTCCATAATCTTTTACAATCATTTCTACATGATGTTTTCCAGTCATAAATTTGTTTCCTTTCTTTTGTTTTTTTTCTGTACATCCTGTTACTAGTAATAGTATTACTAGTATTAATACTAATATTTTTCTTTTCATATTTATCCTTTCCTTAATAAATTATCATTTTATTATTTAATTGTCAAAATATTATTTTTATAATATAATTAAATAAGAGGAGATTTGTATGAATAATAATATAATTAATGAAGCAGAATTAAAAATGATTGATAGTATTGAAGCTATGGAAAAAAGATTTAATACAGTTAGAACTGGTAGAGCTAATCCTTCTAGTTTGAATGGCGTAATGGTTTCTTATTATGGTGTATTAACACCTTTAAAACAATTAGGTACTATTTCAGTTCCTGAAGGAAATCAATTACTAATAAAACCTTTTGATAAAGGATGTCTAGGAGAAATTAGTAAGGCTATTGTTGCTGCTAATTTGGGATATAATCCAACAAATGATGGAGAATCTATTAGAATAATTGTTCCTGCTCTTACTGAAGAAAGAAGAAGAGAACTTGGAAAACAAGTTAAAAAGATTTCTGAAGATTGTAAAGTAAGTATTAGAAACGAAAGAAGAGATGCTTTAGAATCTATTAAGAAAAATGAAGTTCCTGAAGATGAAGGTAAGAGACTTGAAAAAGAAGTTCAAGATTTAGTTAACACTTATAATAAAAAGATAGATGATTTATTAAAAGAAAAAGAAAATGAATTAATGACAGTTTAATTAAATTGTGTTATAATTAGTCTAATGACTTTGATATAGAAGTAGTAGTAAATTTAATTATTTTTAGAGAGATTGTGGTTGGTGTAAACAGTTAATAATGGTTTATGAATTCGTCTATGGAGTTCTTCTAGCAAAACTAGAAGCGTTAATATGCGTTAAATAATTGAGTGTATAGTAATAACTATAAATTAAGGTGGTACCGCGAATAGTCGTCCTTATATTTATAGTTATTTTTTTGGAGGTTTATATGGATATAGAGAATATTAAATTAAATATTAAAAATGATATTGATAGTTGTAATAATTTAGAAATGCTTAATGAAGTTCGTATTAAGTATATAAGTAAAAAAGGAGATATTACTTTATTACAACAAGGTATTAAAGATGTTCCAAATGAAGGAAAAAAAGAGTATGGAATGAAGGTAAATGAAGTTAAAAATTATTTTACTGAAATGTTTGATAACAAAAATAAGGAAATTAATGATAATATTCTAAATCAAAAACTTGCTAGTGAAAAAATTGATATAAATATGCCTAGTACTATTATAAAAAGTGGTAGTCCTAATTTAGATGAAGCTGTTATAGAAGACTGTGAAAATTTCTTTATTAGTATGGGCTATGATGTTGTAGAAGGCCCTGAAATTGAACTTGATAAGTATAATTTTGAAATGCTTAATTTACCTAAAGAACATCCTGCAAGAGATGCTCAAGATACTTTTTATTTAAAAGATGAAAGTTTACTTCTTAGAAGTCAAACATCTCCTGTACAAATAAGAGAAATGCTTTCTAAGAAAGGTAAGGAACCAATTAGAATGATTTGTCCTGGTAAAACATATAGAAGAGAAAATACTGATATGACTCATGAGCAAGAATTTTGTCAAATAGAAGGACTTGTTATTGATAAAAATATTTCCTTAAGTGATTTAAAGGGAACATTTAATGCGCTTGTTAAGCATATCTTTGGTGAAAATGTAGAAGCAAGATTTAGACCTAGTTATTATCCATTTACTGAACCTTCTGTTGAAATGGATATGAGCTGTCCTAATTGTAATGGAGAAGGATGTTCTATGTGTAAACCTAAGGGATGGATTACTATTTGTGGTGGTGGTATGGTTCATCCTAATGTTTTAAGAGCTTGCGGTTATGATCCTGATGTTTGGCAAGGATTCGCATTTGGTGCTGCTGCAGAGAGAATTGGTATGCTTAAATATGGACTTAATGATATTAGAGTTATTCATCAAAATGATTTAAGAAATAATAAAAATTTAGATAGAAAGGAGACTAATAACTAATGGTAAGTATGAATTGGGTCAAAGATTATATTGACATAGAAAATGAAAATTTAGATGAGCTTGCTTCAAAAGTTACTAAAGCAGGAATTAATGTTGAACATGTTATTTCTAATCATATTGATAATTTAGTTGTTGGTCAAGTTGTTTCTTGCATTCCTCATCCTGATTCTGATCATATGCATGTTTGTAAAGTTAATATAGGAAAAAGTGAAATACAAATAGTTTGTGGTGCTCCTAATGTTAGAGAAGGTTTAAAAGTAATAGTTGCTTTACCTGGTGCTAAATTGCCTCATGATTTTGTTATATCAAAGAGTAAAAAAAGAGGAGTAGAATCAGACGGAATGATTTGTGCTTTATTTGAACTTGGATTAGAAGAAGAAAATGAAGAAAATTATAATAAGGGTATTTGCGAATTAAGTAGTGATGCACCTGTTGGAATGGATGCGATGGAATATTTAGGATGTAGTGATACATTATATGATTTAGATGTTTATAAACATAAAAATAATGATTGCTTTTATCATATAGGATTTGCCTATGAACTTGGTGCTATTCTTGGTAAGAAAGTAAAATTACCAGTAGCTAATTATAATGAAATAGATGATTCTATAAATAATCATTTTAGTTTAAAAGTTAATACAGATAAATGTACATATTACAAATCTCGTATGGTTACTGATTTGGTTATTGGAGAATCTCCTGATTTTATTAAAAAAAGATTACTTGCTGTCGGTATGAGACCTATAAATAATGTGGTTGATATTTCTAATTATGTTATGCTTGAATATGGACAACCTTTACATTTCTTTGATAAAGATAAACTAGGAGATACTATAGAAGTTAGAATGGCTAATCAAAATGAAGAAGTTATTACATTAGATTCTAATAAAAGAGTACTTGATAGTAATGATATAGTTATAACAGATTCTAATAGAGTTGTTGCTATAGCTGGTGTTATGGGATGTGAAAATACTGAAGTTAGTGAAAATACTAAAACAGTATTAATTGAAAGTGCTATATTTAATGCATTTAATATTAGAAGAACTGAAAAACATTTAAATATGCGAAGTGAAGCTTCTATGAGATATGAAAAGGGATTAAACTTTGAATATACTGATGCTGCGCTTGATAGAGCATGTTATTTACTTGAAAAGTATGCTTCTGGTAAAGTATTAAAAGGTTATGTTTTATATGATAATGAGGATAAGAGTTTAAAAACAGTAACATTTACTGCTTCTAAAATTAATTCTTTATTAGGACTTGATCTTTCGATTAATGATATGGAAGAACAACTTGATAAACTTGATTTTAAATATGAACTTAATGGTGAGATATTTTCAGTTGTTATTCCTAGAAGAAGATTGGATATAGAGGAAAATGCTAATGATATAGCAGAAGAGATTGGTAGACTTTATGGTTATCATAATCTAAAAAACACTCTTCCTTCTCTTCCTACTAGAGCAGGTTCTTATAGACCTGAAATTAAATTTAGAAAACTTATTTCAAAAAGATGCAGAAGTTTAGGATTAGATGAAGTTAGAACATATTCTATAGTTGATAAAAATACTCAAGATATGTTTAATAACGATAAGAAAATAATTTTGCTTCCTAATCCTATGAGTCAAGATAAAACGGCACTTAGAAAAACAATAGTTCCTTCTTTAATTGAAACTTATAAATATAATAAGGCTAGAGGAGTTAAAGATTTTTCTATTTATGAAATTAGTAAGATATTCTTTGATGATTTTAAAGAAGAAAATTATATTAGTATTTTACTTCATGGCAATTATATAAATAATAGTTTTAATGGTAGTAAAATTGTTAGTGATTTTTATGTGCTTAAGGGTATTCTTGAAAATATTTTAAATTATGTTGGATTAAAAAATAGATATAGTTTTGAAGTGTCTAATGAAAAGAGTTTACATCCTGGTATTAGTGCTGATATTTATCTAGATGGTAATAAAATAGGTTTTTTAGGAAAAATTCATCCATCTATTATGAAAGATGATTTATTTGTTTTAGAAATGTCACTTGAAAAACTAAATGTTAAAGTAAAAGATGTTAAATTTAAATTAGCTTCTTTATATCCTAGTATAAGAAAAGATGTTTCTTTTGTAGTTTCTAAAGATATTTCAACTATTGAAATAGAAAAAGAAATAAAAAGAAGTGGTTCTAGATTACTTAAAAATATTGAGGTATTTGATTTATATACTGGACCTAATGTTCCAGAAGGTACTAAGTCTATTGCATATAGTTTAACATTTGAAGACGATAGAACTTTAACTGATAATGAGGTTATGGAAGTATTTAACAATATTATAAAAAATGTATGTATTAAGTGTAATGCTAAAGTAAGAGATAACTAATCTCTTACTTTTTTGTAAAGTGTATGTAAGGTTTACATATCATTATTTACATTTATTTTTAATAATGTTAATATTATAGTGTAAATATAGGATAGAGTGGCTATCCTAGAATATAGGAGGTATATTTATGGCTACAACAGGTACTTTTAGTATTGATACTGCAAGGATTAGTCAAAGCGGTAATAGATTCCAAGAATTTTCTCATGATTACACTCAAATAATGACTAATTTACGCACAACTATAGAAGACTTAGGAGGCTGCTGGAAATCAGATGATTATAATCAATTTGTTTCTATTTATGAACAAAATTCTGAAGTGATTGATCAAATGAGTAAAGCTTTTGCTTCATTTGGTGAAATTCTTACTACAACTAGTCAAAAAGTTGATGCAGCTAGTGAAGCTTTAAGAGCTTCTTTCAAATAATAGAAGGAGGAATAAATTATGAATCAAACTACTTTTGATCATGGTAAAGCAGTACAAGATGCTGAACAAATTTTAAATTTAGCTAATAAAGTAGATGCTTTATTTGCTGAAACTGATGCTGAAATAAGTAAAGTTCAAGGAGCATGGCAAACAACTACTTCATATAGTAGTGCACAAAATGCTGTTGCTTTATATAACAGCTATAAAGCTAACTTTGCTAGTTTTTTAGCTCAAATTAGAGAAAAAGCTAATGAAATTTATAGATCTAGTGATACTTATGCTTCTAATGAAGCTCAATCTAATAAATCAGTTGAAGCTGGATATAAAATTCATTAAAAATATATTGCAGTATGCAATATATTGTAAGTAAAAGAATATTCTTTTATTTACAATATATAACATATAGAAAGAAGGTTATAATATGATTACTTCATTAGAACAATGCTTTAAAGCTGATGAAGCTATGAAACATCCTAATTTAATTGCTTTATGTGCAGCTCATAATTTAATAGAAAAACAAAAAAGTACAAATGCTGCTTTTGGAACTAATTTAACTAATTCTTGTTTAAAATTAGTTGACGAAAGTTATCCTGTTACTGATTATGTTAAAAATATTAAATCTAATATGATTTCAACTATGAAGAGTATAGAATCAGATGTTCAAAATGCTGCTATTAAATTTTATAGTAGAAGACTTAGAGATCTAAATTCATATAGAACTTATTTAGAACAAGAGATTGCTAAAGCAAGAAATGAATATAATAGTTTACAAGGAGCAATGGCAAGTGCTTATTCATCAGGTGATCAAGCAGCTGGTGATCAAATTAGAAGTCAATTAACTGCAGTTGCTAATAATTTAGCAACTTTACAAAATCTTCTAAAAATATGTTTAGGAGAAATAGCTAAATGCAATAGTAATATAGCTAAATATTATGCATTAAATGCAGGAGCTAGTATATGTGCATCATTAGGGGGTGTTTAAGATGGGTCAAATTAATTATGATAGTGAATCTCTTAAAGATGAATCAACATTTTTAAAGCAAGTTAAAAATAGTATTTTTCCTGGTTGTAGTAATATTAATATAGATAGAGGTAATGATTTACAACATACTTATGGTGATTTAGGTGTCAGTTTTGCTAGTACTATTACTAGTTTTAATAATTTAAAAAATGCTTTTGATATTACTATAGAATATTGTGATAATAAAGTTCCTAACATTATTAATGGAACTGATAAATCTATTAATTCTAATATTAGTAATGGTAAAAAAATAAATGGAGATGTTTCTTTAAAAAGTTCTAAGAAAAATAGCAAAGAAAAATTTGATAATTTAACTGGTTCTATGGTTTCCACATCAGGTGTTGCTTCAATTACTTCTTTAGGTTTTGGTCTTGGTAATACTAATTCTACGAGTAATGGATCTGGATATAATTCTATTATTGGAAGAGGTGGTAATACTAAACCTGGTAGTAATAAAAGTGGTACTAATTCTGTAATTGGTGGCAATTTATCAAATGATTCTAATAATACTGTAACTGTTCCTAATACACAAATTAATAATCAATCTAATGATGGAATTACTATTACACCACTTACTAGTGAAACAAAGGTAAATAATCCTTATAATGGTAGAGTAAGTTATTCAGGTAGTAGTAATACTGTTAATGGTGGTGCTAGTAATGTTCAACCTAATAATTCTGTAAATAATGATAATACACCTATTACTGATACTAAGTTTAATAGAAATACTAAAGATTTATTTGAGGATTTAGATGATACTACTGATACAGTTGGAACTGATAAATCTACTGGAGGTAATGCTTTAGGAGTTACATTAGGAGTTGGAGCTGCTATAGGTGCTGCTACAGTAGGTGCTAAAGTATATAAAGAACATAAAGAAAATAGTGATTTAGATCTTAATCCTGATAGACCTTCTAATGAAAATAAATTTTGGACAGATGAAGATGCTAATGTTATTCATAGTGAAAAAGAAGAATTCGAAATAGAAGATAAAAATAATAATATAAATGAAGAAGTAGGTGATACTCTTA
Source organism: uncultured Eubacteriales bacterium (assembly GCA_900313345.1). GTDB lineage: Bacteria > Bacillota_I > Bacilli_A > RF39 > UBA660 > UBA2730. The sequence goes on along the minus strand of OMQW01000064.1, from coordinate 2,949 downwards.
TTGAAGAAAGTTCTATACCTACAGCTTATCAAGCTACAAGTAATAATATAAAAGAAGAAGAGGAAATAGATACTAATGTTGATACTTGGAGTATGCCAAGTGATAATGTAAATCTATTTGAAGAATAATAGGAGGATAAAATAATGGTTAGTGAATTTTTACCAATAGGTTCAGTTGTTCTTTTAAATGGAGGAACTAAAAAGGTAATGGTTACAGGCTTCTGTTCTATACCTAATAATAATAATCACAAGTTGTATGATTATTGCGGATGTGTATATCCTGAAGGAATTATTAATTCTAATGAAGTTTGTTTATTTAATAACGACCAAATCGCTAGTGTATGTTTTAAGGGCTATCAAGATGAAGATGAAGCTAAGTTTCAGAAAGAACTTAAAAATGTAGTTAGTAAGATAAAACTTGATAGTGATCATAATATGATTAATGAAAATTTATCAGATACTATGAATGAAACTTCTTTTAGTACAACTGAAGGAGCATTCTAAATAAAAGCTTTTTTAAAAAGCTTTTTTTCTTTAAAATAGATAATCTTTTTGATATAATATATTAAGCGAGGTGATGGTATGAATCCTTCTTTAATTAGAAATTTTTCAATTATAGCTCATATAGATCATGGTAAGAGTACTCTTGCTGATAGAATTATGGAAGAGTGTGGTGAGTTTGATAGTAGAAGTCAAAGTCAAATGCTTGATTCTATGGATATTGAAAGAGAACGTGGTATAACTATAAAACTTAATACGGCTTCTATGAATTATGAATATAATGGAAATAATTATTTACTTAACTTAATAGATACTCCTGGACATGTAGATTTTTCTTATGAGGTTTCTAGAAGTTTAGCTGCTTCTAATGGAGCTATTTTACTTGTTGATGCTACTCAAGGTATAGAAGCTCAAACTATAGCTAATTTATATTTAGCTCTTGAAAATGATTTAGTTATAATACCTGTTATTAATAAGATTGATTTACCTAGTAGTGATGTCGATAAAGTTAAAAGAGAATTATTGGAACTTGGACTTTTTGATGAGGATGAGATATTACTTACTAGTGCTAAAACTGGGGTGGGGGTAAAAGAGTTAATTGAAGCTATTATTGATAGAATACCAGCACCAAAAGGTAATTCACTTGAGGCTTTACAAGCTTTAATATTTGATAGTATTTTTGATAGTTATAGAGGAGTTATTATTTCAGCATGTCTATTTAATGGTACTTTAAAAGTAGGGGATACTATTAAAATGCATAAATCTAATAAAGAGTATTTAGTTACTGAACTTTTTATTACTACACCTAAAGAAAAGAAAGTTAATGAAGTTTATGCAGGAGAAGTTGTTCATATAGTTGGATCTATTAAAGATATTGATACTGTTAAAGTAGGAGATACTATTACTAGTTTAGAACATTTTACAAATGAATCTTTACCTGGTTATAAACCGATGAAACCTATGGTTTATTCTGGTCTTTATCCAATAGATAGTGAAAAGTTTGAAGCTTTAAGAGAGTTTTTAAATAAACTTAAACTTAATGATGCATCACTTACATTTATTCCTGAAACTTCTAAAGCATTAGGATATGGATTTAGATGTGGTTTCTTAGGGTTGCTTCATATGGATATAGTTAAAGAAAGAATAGCTAGAGAAGCTAATATAGATATTATTACAACAGCTCCTTCAGTTATATATAAGGTTTATTTAACAAGTTCTGAGATATTAGAAATTAGTAGTCCTTCTGAAATGCCTGCTCAAAATTTAATTAATTATATAGAAGAACCATTTATAAAAACTAATATATTTGTTCCTTCAGAATATATTGGCTCTATAATGGAACTTTGCCAAGATAGAAGAGGGGAATTTCAAAATATAGAATATATTAGTAGTACTAGAGTTAATATTCATTATGCTATACCTTTATCAGAAATTGTTTATGATTTTTTTGATAAACTTAAGAGTGCTACTAAAGGTTATGCATCTTTTGATTATGAAATGATTGGATATAGAAGAAGTAATCTTGTTAAAATGGATATATTACTTAATGGAGAAATTGTTGATGCTTTATCTGTTATTGTTCATAAAGATTTTGCTTTTAATAGAGGTAAACAAATAACTGAAAACTTAAAAGAAAATATTCCTAGACAATTATTTGAAATACCTATTCAAGCATCTATTGGTGCTAAAATAATTGCTAGAAGTACTATTAAAGCTCTTAGAAAAGATGTTTTAGCTAAGTGTTATGGCGGAGATATTACTAGAAAGAAAAAACTTCTTGAAAAACAAAAAGCTGGTAAGAAAAAGATGAAAAAAATAGGCTCTGTTGAACTTCCACAAGAAGCATTTATGAGTGTATTAGAGGTTAATAAGAATAATGAGTAAGAAAAGTGATCAAAAAATACTTTTAGTAATTAATAAGTTTTTAGATTATAATTGTACTCTAAGTGATAAGGAACTTTCTTTTATGCTTAATATTCCTAAATCTAGTGTTGGTAGATATTTAACTAGTGAAAGAACTAAAGAGTTGATTGGTATAGATAATTATGCCTATATAAAAAAATGTAGAAAAGATAATAAAAAACTAGGTAATATAAAGGGTGGTAAGAATCATGGCTAAACATGTATATATACATATACCTTTTTGTAATAAACTTTGTTCTTATTGTTCTTTTACTAAGTTTTTATATGATGATAGATTAGTTAATGATTATTTTGATTATTTAGAAAAAGAGGTTAAAGACCTTTATCAAAATGAAGAAATTAATACTATTTATATAGGTGGAGGAACGCCTTCTTCACTTAGTTTAGATTATTTAAATAGATTATTTGATATATGTGATTTATTTAATAAAAGTAATGATTTAGAATTTACTATAGAAGTTAATCCTGATACTTCTTTTGATAAAATTAAATTAATGCATGATAGAGGATGTAATAGATTAAGTAT
>OMQW01000079.1 GCA_900313345.1 uncultured Eubacteriales bacterium | reverse complement strand
TATTTAGATATATACAAAAAAGACTCTTAATTGAGTCTTTTTAGAAGTTAAACTAATAGCTCCAAGATAAATTATTAGGGTTATATAAGAAGAAGTTAAATTATCTAGTTTCGCTTGTAAACCACCAAGATAAGTTATTTTTAAAATTTTATTATTCTTCTTTTAATATCTATATAATAATTATCTATATTACTTATAATCTGTTTATATTTATAATCATCCTTTGTGAGTATATCATAATTATCACATATATAAGTCATATAATCGTCTTCTTTCGAATAAAACATATTTATTGTAAATGTAAGAAAATATGTTTTATCACCAAAAGTAAAATCATAGATTAAAAATCCTTTACTCATCAGTATAATCTTCTTTAAGTTATATGATTCAGCAACAGATTGAACATTTAATTCCTTAGAAATAATTTCATCTAGTTCTAATATGTGACAAGAACCTAACATTTCTATATTTTTAATATACTCATATGTATTATAAGCTTTTGTTTCTAATTCTTTTATATCTTTCATATACGCACCCCTTGCTAATTAATCCACTAATATTGGTAGAACAATTACTTTTTTATTTTTATATTCAAACATTATATCTTTAATTTTATTAATATCTGAAAAATAAATATCTATTGTATTTTTTAATAAATCAAAATTGGCTTTAGTTTTTATTTCGTTTTCTTTATTGCTAGATTTTGATTTAATTAAAACATAGATTCTATTCTCATTATTATTGACTCCAAATTTTCTACTTTCTTTAAAGTTATCATATAATGATTTAGCTAAATTTTCTTTCAAATTAATTTTATCACTATTATTAATATTAATAAAATCATTATCTTCAATTTTAAATGAAGATATAATAGGTGTTAATTTAACATCAAAGTTAACACTTTTGTTATCAATAGTTAATTTGATATCATCATTACTATTATTTTTTGAAATTAATTTAGCATATGAATAACTGCTAATTAATTTTTCAACATAAGTACTACATTTATAATTGTAATACTTATTTAACCAAAAGTTTACAATTATATCATAATCATTATATGTAGAGTATTTTTCTAATTCATTAAGTAAATCCAAATGATTACTAAAGTTATATAATTTTAAATTTAATTTATTTACTGGTTTAATAAATCTTGTATTAATGTTAATTAATGATAATAAACCATATAATTCATTATTCATAAATATACCTCCTAAAATAAGACTATTTATCTTATCTGTCTTATTTTATTTAGATATTTATATGAATATAACTTTTTTATGTTTTATAAAAAAGATTCATAATTTAATGAATCTATATAGTATTATTTCTATGTAATTTTATAGCTCAATGCTTTGCATTTTTGTTTTGTTATTGTTGTACGCAGTACAACTTCTTTTTATTTTGTTTATATTATTTATATCACTTATATTTATGTTTCTCTTATATTATCATTATATTTATTTAATAAGACTATTATGCAAAAAACGTTATTAACAAAAATTAATTTTTATAAAATATATAAGAATGAGGAGGTTTAAATTATGAATGAAGAAGAAAATATGTTAAAAACTAGAGCAGAAGATTTAGAATTATTATTAGGTTTTAGAAAAAATACTATTGATAAAATGAATACTAAAGACAAGATAGACTTTATTTTTATTTATATCAATACAATATGTTATTTGCCAGTAAATGAAGCTTTAGACAAATTAGAGAAAGTGTATAATAAGATAAAGTTAAATAGACCATCTTATTATTTACAATCAAAAAAAAGATTACAATATTTTTGTCATTTATACGAAGTTAAAAATATTTGTAAATTTAAATATAAAAATTCAACAATTATACAAATGTTAAATATTACTGAAGAAGAACAAAGACAATTAACATTAATTGTATCTGAAAAAATTCTAGAAGAAAGATATGAAAAAAAATTTGGTTTTTCTGATGTATAAATTATATGTATGCAGTTTTAAAAGTATAATATATAGTAATAATTATTTTGTTATTACTAGAAAAGAGGACTCTATATGAGTGAATTATTGCGAAAATTAGATGAGATTAAAGCATCAAAATTTTCTATTAGGCAATTGCATAACTATATTAAAGATTTAACTAACGATGAAATTGTTTGCGTCCAGAATGCAAAAGAAATTTTTGATAGTAAGGCATTTAAATTAGAATATAAATATCACCTCTTAAATTTATTTATAATTATTAATTTAGAAACTTATGACTTCAAAGGTTTAGATTCCGTCATTAAAATTAATAATATAGTTTTGATTGTATCATAAAAAAT
>OMQW01000088.1 GCA_900313345.1 uncultured Eubacteriales bacterium | reverse complement strand
TAAAAAAGTTAATATATATAAATCAGAATTAGAAACCCATAAACATTGGAGTGAACAGTTGAAATTGTTTAATGGATTATATGGGTTAAAAGAACATAAAAAATATGTGGAGCCATTTGAAGTTATTAAAATAAGTAGGTGATATAAAAATGAAAACATTAAAATTTTTAGATGGTAGTTATTATTTGGTTAATGAGCCATATTGCAGAGGCTGCTTTATGTTGCAAAACGAAAATTTAATGCCAAAGTATATTGAACCAATATATGATGATGGAAATATAATAATTAGGCAAGATGCAGAATGGCCAATACCAGCATTTTATATTGTAAGTATTAATAATCATATTGGTTCATTTGATCAATTAGATGAAGTTACAAGGTATAAAATAACAAATGCAATTTATTTTGTCAGAAAAGGAATAAGAGAAAATTTTGGGATAGAACGTGCACAAATATATCATGAAGAAAAAATATCTTCTCCACATTTCCATGTATGGATTTTACCACTTTGGGAAGATCAAATGCAAAAAATAGGAATTCAGCCAAAAATTTATGAATCAAATGTAAAAAAATATATTGATAGTTTTTCATTCAATGAAACAAAAAATAAAATATTAGAATGTAATAAGAAAATGAAATTATTTTTAAAAAAGGAGTTGCAAAATAATGAATAAAACATTTAGTGCACATCAACTTTCATTTTTTCCTTGGATTGGTTTTTGGAAAAAGATATATGACTCAGATTATTTTGATTTAAGTATATATGATCAATTTACTGAACATACATGGATTCACTATACATTTATAGGTAATCACAATAAGAAAATAAAATGGAAGTTACCAGTTGAGAGTGAATTTATAAAACACCATACAAAATATGCAATTAAAGATGTAAAGGTTAAGGATGGTTTTGCTAATGATTTATTAAATGAATTTTATGCTGTTCATCATAATGATAAATACTTTGAATATATTTATCCATTATTACAGGATTGGCTTAAAAGCGTGGAACATTTAAAAAGTTTATGGTTAATAAATTTTGTTTTAATTAACAAAGTATATGATTATTTACAATTAAATACTAAATTATCTATTTTGCCTTATACAAATGATGCTGCTGATGTTACAACTAAAATTATTGATCAAACTGATAGTTTAAAATGCAAAAAATATTTAAGTGGGCCACATGGAATGAATTATCTTGATGAAAATAAGTTTAATTCTTCTAATATTGAATTGCATTATCAGGATACAAGTTATTTGTATGAAAATTATCCACAATCTATTATAAGTTTATTATCTCAGTATGGAATAAATTTTGTTTTAGATTTATTAAAAAAATAATAGTTTGTAATGTCTATTAAAATATGTTAGAATATAATGTATAAATGAGGAGGAACAATATTATGAAAGTATCACAAATTGGTTTAATATCAAAAAAAATAACAAAATTAGACGAACAATTTCCAGCACAAGATATGTTGCTTCAAACTGGGCAATTAGAACAATTTGGTAGTGGAGTTTATGCATATGGACATATACCATATTTAGTTAAAAAAAATATTGATAAAATAATCTCAGATGTTTTAACAAATTATGGTTGCTCAGAATTATCTTTACCACTATTGCAACCTGAAAGCATTTGGGCTGAATCGGGGCGTTTAGATAAATATATAAGTGAAGATGTTATGTTTCGTTGTTTGACTGAAAAGGGAAATTATTGTCTTGCTCCAACAGCAGAAGAAGCTGTTGTTGCATATGCTAGAAATAGATTAAATTCTTATAAGTCTTTACCGGTCACATATTTTCAAATTGGGCAAAAATTTAGAAACGAAATACGTTCAAGAGGATATTTGTTAAGAGGCAAATCATTTGATATGATGGATGCCTATAGCTTTGGTCGTAATCAACAAGACTTGGATGTTGAATATAATAATATGAAAAATGCATATTTAGATATTTTTAAACAATTAGGTCTTCAAGTTCAACCTGTTGGTGCTGATAGTGGAAGCATTGGAGGAAATAAATCTGAAGAATTTATGTGTATTTCTGATATTGGAGAAGATAATATTTTGTTTGATAGAAATACTGGCAAGGCATTTAATTCGGAGTTACTTGATAGAGAAGATGCGACTGAGTATTTAAAAAACACATATGGAATTATGAATTTAGATTCACTTGAAAAGAAAAAAGCTGTAGAACTAGGTCATATATTTCAACTTGGAGATAAATATACTAAATCAATGAATGCGACATTTATCGATATAGATAATACACCTAAGAATTATATAATGGGTTGTTATGGTATTGGTGTTAGTAGAACATTAGCAATGGTTTATGAGAAATCATTAATAAAGGATAACCAAAATAAGATTTGTGGTATATCATTGCCAATAAATATTGCTCCTTATTTGTTATACGTTGTTCCTAAAATGGATGATGTAGATAAAAATCGAAAAGCAGAATTGATTTATGAAATGTTCAAAAAGTATAATGTTCCAGTTTTATATGATGATAGAAAAGATTTGTCAATTGGTGCAAAAATAAAGGACAGTAAAATTACTGGTACTCCATATGTTGCAGTTTTTGGTAAAACATTAGAAAATGGAATAGTTGAAGTTGAAAATAATTTAACTGGCGAAAAAAGTGAAATTTTAATTGAAGATTTAGTCTCAATTTTTGTTCAATTAAATAATAAACGTAATGAAAGTGTTACACTAGAAGAATGTATAAAAAAAAACAATGACTTAGTTGCAATTGATAAAATGAATTCTAATAAAATTAGATAATAGTATAAGAACTCACTAAATGGTGAGTTTTTTATATATTCATAAAAATTTGACAAATTTAAAAAAAGTGTTATTATATACAGCAATTGGAGCGATAGTGTGATACTTTATATAGATATATATTTATTGAAATGATATATCTGTTATGTTATAATATATAAGCACTCGAAGGGGGTTAATACATGAACAAAGAACAATTAAAAGATTTAAAGAGACTAATATCAACACTTCCTGAAGAAGAAACAAAAAAAGTTTTGAATCTTTATAATGAAGGCAAAAAAACAGGGTATGCTACTGTTGATAGACCATGGGATTTATTTTATAAAAATATAGATAAAAGAGATTTGTTTTTAAATACTACTCCATATCAAGGGCTTGTTGATAATAATATTAATCATCAAAATGAAAGTGCTATAGAGTATT
>OMQW01000044.1 GCA_900313345.1 uncultured Eubacteriales bacterium | reverse complement strand
TTTATGAAGTAGATGATGCAGCATATGAAGACGCTCATACTCATGTAGGCCCAGAAATAGTAGATGATAAAGGAAGAAAACATAGTGTATTTATTTATCAAGATTATAGATCACTTGATGGATATGATGCAGATGATGGATTTAATTATAATGAAATATGGGACAGAGAAGACTATGATTATTATTTTGATTTAGAAAATAGTTTTTTAATTAAAATAGAAAAAGAAACAAATAGAATATTTATATTTAAAAAGAATGAAAATAAAGAATGGATAGAATTTACTAAAATAGAAAATTTTAATAAAGTAATTGAATTTATAAACAGGTGTGAACTATGAAAAAACAATATATAATTAAAGAAAATGATAAAAAGAAAAGAGAAGAATTCTATGATTATATTAAATCTAATTATAAATTAAAGAATAATTATCCATTTGAAAGAGATAGATTTATAGAAAGTAATTTTCCATTTGTAGTAGATTTTTGTGATAATACTTTTTGGATATGTGAAAGTATTACGTGTTTAGCAGCAGCATCAACAATGCATTTAATAATAACTATAGATGAATTTATGGGTGAAACTTGTCAAGATTTAAAACTTAAAAAGGCCTTAAAATAGGCTTTTTTTGACTTTTTAATGATTTTGTGGTATAATATGCACATAAATCTGAGGGGGTTTGGTTAGAATGAATGAAAAATATAGAGTAGTAAACTCATTAGAAGGGCTTACAAAAGAATACATTGGAGAAGGACAAGTTGGTACTTGTTATAGAATAGATAAAAAAGTATTTAAAAAATTTAAAGCTGTACCTAGATTTCCAGGATTAATTATAGCTTTATCTAATTTACATAGTGATTATTTTGCATTTCCAGAAGAATTTGTATATTTAGATGTATATGATATTAAAGCATTACAAGGATATTTAATGGAATATGTAAATGGTTGTGATTTAAATAGTATAGATGAAATGGTTAACATAAAAGAATTATGTGTTACTTTAGATGATCTTGAAAAAGAAATGAGATTATTAACTGAAAGAGATAACTTACTTGTTAAAGACTTACATCCAAATAATTTATTATTTACAGAAGATAAAAAATTTAAAGTAATTGATACAGATTTCTGTGTTACTTATCCAGATGATATTGTATATATGTACAGAGAAAACATGAAAGAATTAGGTAACTGTGTACTTCCAGTATTTATGGGAGATGGTAACATAGGAAATGATAGAGTTAGATACTTATATAATTTGTGTTGTTTAGATGCTAAAGCTAAACCATCTATAGTAATTAATGAAGCTATTAAAGAAATAGAAGATTATACTAAAGAAGAAATAGTAACTTTACATGATTTCAAAGAAGGAATGAAATTAATTAGATAAACATAAATATATTATGATATAATCATTTAGCGAGGTGAATACATGAAAATAGGAATAGATATTGATGATACAATAACAAACTCAAGTATAGTAGTAAAAGAATATGCTTATAAATATGATAATGATTATAATAATAGATTAGTTCCAAATATTGATAGTATTATGAGAGGATTCTTAGAGGATGAGTATGTTCAAAAATTTTATGATGAACATAGTAAAGATATAGGTAATGCTATTGAGGTAAAAGAAAATGCAAAAGAAGTAATTGATAAACTTAGAAGTGAAGGGAATCAAGTCTATATTATTACTGCTAGAAGTAATAAATTCTATGGAGATGCTTATGCATTTACTGAAGGATATTTAAAAAGACATAATGTTAACTTTGATAAATTAGTTACTTCTCAAACATATAAATTAGAATATTGTAAAAATGAAGGAATAGATTTAATGATAGATGATGCTATTGATACAGTAGAAAGTATTAATAAAGAAGGGATTAATTCTATACTATTTACTTCAGAAATAAATAAAGATAAAGAAACTAATGTTAGAAGAGTTAATAACTGGTTAGAACTATATGAAATAATACATAATTTAAATAAATAGAAATTGATATTTTTCAATTTCTTTTATTATGATATAATAATTATAATATGGAGGTGTTTATATGAAAGAGTTTATTAAAGAAAAATTTAATGAAGACTTATTATATATGTTTGACATTATTAAAAAAACT
>OMQW01000025.1 GCA_900313345.1 uncultured Eubacteriales bacterium | reverse complement strand
TGATGAAAATAATAGAGTTGTTTTAAATAAAATGGAATGTTTAAATGATGATTTAGATTCACTACCATTTCCTAGTCGTGATACAATGGACATTGTTTTAAATAAAAAATCATCTGTTAATATGGTGACAGCACGAGGTTGCTCTGGTAATTGTGAATTCTGTTCGGTTATTTCTTTTTTTAGATTGAGTGATGGAAAGGTATGGAGAACGAGAAGTATTACTAATATTGTCGATGAAATAGAAATGTTATATAAACAAGGTGTTAAATATATAAAAATGGTCGATGACTCTTTTGTCGATGGTATTAGGGATGAAAAATGGTGTGAAGACTTTGCAGATGAGATTAAAAAAAGGAATATTAAGGTAAAATTAAGGGGTCAGATAAGAGCGGATAAAATTACTGATTCAATACTATATAATTTAAAAAGGGCAGGTTTTTTCTCATTTGCATGTGGTATTGAAAATGGATCTCAAAGTGCGTTATCAAGAATGAATAAGAAAGCAACGCTTGAAGATAATAAAAAAGCGTTAGAATTATTTAAAAAACATGGATATATTGTTCAAATGGGTTATATCTTGTTTGATAAGGGGACAACATATGAAGAATTAGTAGAAAATTATAATTTTATGTTTGATTATGATTTTACAGTAACAAAGGGTATCTTTTCAGAAATGTTTTCCGCTGAGGGAACAAAATTAAATACAAGATTAAGAAACGAGAATAAATTAATTGAAAGTGATTTTGTTTCAAATAATAATAAATATACAATTGACGATATAATGGTTAGTAAAATATATACCGCCCTTAAAATGTGGCATAAAAGTCATAGTGAAATTTATGATATGACTATTGATCCACTTACTGCACCAAAAGCTATATCAGATGATGATATGCAAAAATTTTATAATTATTCTATGAAATTAAAAAGAATGGATTTATTAATATTTAAAAAGTTATTATTAGATATAAAAAATAATCCAGATTTAAACGTTGAAAAATATATTGATGAATATATATATCAAACTAAAACAGAATATGAATTAATTGAACAAGATGTAAAGAAATTATATAGGAAAAGTAATTTATCATACAATGCTTCTGCTAACCCATTTATTTAATATGAATTTATGATAGAATTATAGATTAATATATAAAAAAGAAAAAATATATGATATAATATTTTTAGTAGTAACATTTAAGTTGCACTAAAGAATGAAATGGAGGAAATAAAAATGGAAAAGACAAATGCTAAAGATTTTTTAGGAAAGGAAGTAAACGTAAAAATTGATAGACAATTAGGTACTAGGCATCCTAAACATGGATTTATGTATATGTTAAATTATGGCTTTATTCCAAATACATTAAGTGGTGATGGAGAAGAATTAGATGCATATTTGATGGGTGAGTTTGAACCTGTAAGTTCAAGTAAAGGAAAAGTAATAGCCATAATTCATAGAACAAATGATGATGACGATAAGTTAATTGTCTCTAAGGATGGTATAGATTATTCAGATGATGCTATTAGAGCAGTAACTGAATTCCAAGAAAAATATTTTGAATCAGTAATAATTAGATAAGTATCTTTTAAAGGGGGAAAATTAAATGGAAATCCTAGAATTGGAAAGAGAAAGAGAAAAATTAAAGAAAACTATTGAAATTATAAATGAAATTATAAATGATGAAAAGATAGATTTAAAAAAACTTTATAATGATTTTATTGGCGATAGAGAAGAACTATGGAGGATTGCTGATAGCAAAAAATTACATATTAGTAATTTAGAAGTGGCTTTAGAGAAACCATATTTTGCTAGAATTGATTTTACTTCTGAAGAAGATGGTAAAATTAGCACTATTTATATTGGAAAGAATGGTGTAAATAAAAACACAGATATTTTAGTTACTGATTGGAGAGCACCAATTTGTTCACTTTATTATGATGCAGAAATTGGTAATTGTAGTTATGAAGCCCCTAGTGGTACAATAAGTGGAAAATTATCATTAAAAAGACAATATGAAATAATAAATGGAGAATTAAATGAATATTTTGATGTTGATCTAGTATCACAGGATAGTTTGCTTCAGAAATATCTAAATAGTAATAATGATGCAAGATTAAAAAGTATTGTTTCCACTATTCAAAAGGAGCAGAATAATGTTATTAGAAAAAATATACATGATAATATAATTGTTCAAGGTGTTGCAGGTTCAGGAAAAACAACTGTTGCCTTACATAGAATAGCTTATCTAGTATATAACTATATCAACAGCATTAAACAAAATCAATACTTAGTAATTGGACCTAATCCAGTGTTTTTAAAATATATTAAATCAGTTTTGCCTGAATTAGATGTAGATGGGGTTGGACAGTGTACATATGAAGATTTTGTAAAAAACTATATTGAAGAAAATATTAATATTAATTCATCTGATAAAAAAGTTGTTGAAAGTATTTTGGGTAAAAACACTTCTGATGTAGATAAATTCAAATGCTCTATGAAATATCAAAAAATGTTAGAAAAATTTATTAGTTTATATTTTTATAGTATTACATCAAAACCATTATTGCTAGGAGATTTTGAAGTGTTATCTAGTGAATTTATTACTGAAACATTTCAAAATACCGCAAATGCTTTTTCTAATAATCTAAATAGTAGAATTGAAAATACAATTGATAAGTTATGTAGATATATTGAAGATAATCAAGAATCAATTATACTTAGATATAGTGATTATTCTTTTGAATTATTTAAAACCACTAATAGTGAAGAAGAGAAAAATAAAATGAGAAAGTTATTTTCTAAAGATAGAAGTGAAATATTAAGGAATTGTCGAAGTATCATTAGAAAGTATTTTAACAAATCAAAAATTGATACAACGAAATTATATAAATTATTCATTAGTTCTCTTTCTGATTTAGATATTTATAATTATAAACATCTAAATGAATTAAAGAGAGTAACTATGAAAAATATTAAAAATAATTTATATGATTTTGAAGATTTAGCAGCTTTACTTTATTTAAAAACATTAACAGCTCCAAATAAAAATTTTGAAAAAATTAAACATGTTGTTGTCGATGAAGCACAAGATTTAGGAGAATTCAATTTTTATACTTTAAAAAGGTCTTTACCTTCCGCTACTTTTAGTATTTTTGGCGATTTAGCACAATCAATATATGATTATCGAGGAATTGATAGTTGGCTAGAAGTAAATAAAGCAATGTTTGATAAAAATGGAGAAGTAATTAATTTTAACAAGAGTTATCGTACTACTGCTGAAATAATGGATGTAGCAGATGATGTAGCAGAAAGTATGGGACTATGTCGTTCTGATTTGGTAGTAAGGCATGGAAATGATGTTACTTTAACTGGATTGGAATATGATAAAGATATTTCTTTATATATTGCTAAAAAGATTAGAAATTATATAGAAAAAGGATATAAAACTATTGCAGTAATTAGTAAAACAGATATACTCTCAAATCGTATTAATAGTGAGTTAACTAGCTTAGGATTAAATATACCGAATGTTACCGCTAATGATGATTTAAGCGATGATAAATTCAGAGTGTGTACTATTTCCAATCAACTTGCTAAAGGATTGGAATTTGATGCAGTAATAATTAATAATGCTAGTGAAAATATTTATTCATCTAATAATGTTACTGATATGAAATTATTATATGTTGCAATTACCAGAGCTTTACATGAATTAGATATTGTTTATTTGGATAATTTAACTAAGCCATTGAGAATGAGGTTAAACAGTAGAGAAGAAAAACAATTAATCCTAACAAAAAATAATAATTAATTAATTATGAGTCTTTCAAAAGACTCTCTTTTCTTGCTTTTTTCTTTATTTTTTGGTATTATATTGTACTGAAAGAAGGACATAGTATGAAAGATTATACTTTGACTTGGAGAGATAAAGTAAGATTTGTTTTAAACTATGAAGTAAAAGATAATAAAATAATAATTAATTATGCAACAGGTGAAAAGAAAGAAATACCTTACAGTAGAGAAGAGGAAGATATAATA
>OMQW01000043.1 GCA_900313345.1 uncultured Eubacteriales bacterium | reverse complement strand
TTAAATCTGCAAGACCAAGTGATGAGATAACAAATATAAATATTGATAAGCCATTTATGTTTGTAATTAGAGATAAAGAAACAGGAGAAGTTTGGTTTACTGGTACTGTTTATAATCCATAAGTATAAAAAGAATTATTTACGAATAATTCTTTTTTTATTTCAGTAATATATATTAGGTGTTTATATGAAAAATATGTATTATAAGATAGTTTTATATTCTTTTATATTTTTAGTTTTATTTGGGTTATTAATGATTTATTCTTCTTCTTCTGTTTGGGCTTTATTTAGATTTAATGATAGTTTTCATTATGTTAAGATGCAAAGTTTATTTATAATTATATCTTTATTCTTAGTTTATAAATTATCTCTCTTTGATTTAGATATTTTATATAATAAATGTAATAAATTACTTTTTATTTCTATTATACTTTTAATTCTTGTTATCGTTCCTTTTATTGGTAAAACTATGAATGGTTCTAGGAGCTGGTTTATGATTGGACCTTTTGGTATTCAACCTTCTGAACTTTCTAAACTTACTTTAATTATTTATGCTAGCAAATACTTAAGCAATAATAATATGAGAAGTTTTAAAGATGGTGTTTTACCACTTTTATTTATTCTTTTTATAGTCTTTTTTTTAATTATGCTTGAGCCTGATTTAGGTACTGCTACTATTATTTTTATTACTATACTTGCTATGATATTTATTAGTGGTGCTAAAAAGAAATTTTTTTATTTAATGTTTATATTAGGATTATTTGGATTTACTTCTTTAATTATAATAGCTCCTTATAGAATGAAAAGAATTACTTCCTTTATTAATCCTTGGAATGATCCACTTGATTCTGGGTTTCAGATTATTCAAAGTTTATATGCAATTGGTCCTTCTGGATTACTTGGTAGAGGATTATTTAATAGTGTTCAGAAAGAATTCTTTCTACCTGAACCTCAAACTGATTTTATATTTTCTATTATAGTTGAAGAGCTTGGAATAGTTGGCTGTTTAATAATATTATTTTTATTTTCTAGTATTATTTATATTTCTATTAAATGTTCTTTAAAAGAAGAGAATAGTTTTAAAAAATATTTACTTTTTGGACTTACTTTCCAACTTGCTTTTCAAATGATTATGAATCTAATGGTTGCTACTAGTTTAATACCAATAACAGGTGTTACTTTGCCTTTTATTAGTTATGGAGGTTCTTCTTTTATTATTAGTACTATAAGTATAGGAATAATTTTAAATATAATTAAAAACTAATATGTTATAATAGTCCTAGTGGAGGGACTTATATGAAAACAATAATTGTAGGTGCAGGAGCTTCTGGAGTTGTAGCTTCTTTAAATATTAAGAATAGTGAAGTACTAGTAATAGAAAAGAATAGCAAACCTTTAAAGAAATTATTAACTACTGGAAATAGTCATTGTAATTACTTTAATGATGATCAAGATCTTAAACATTATTATAGTGATAATAAAGATTTAATATCTTCTTTTATAAATGATTATAATATTAAACTTGTATTAGATTTCTTTGATAGTCTTGGTATTGTTCCTTTAATTAAAGATGGATATTATTATCCTTATTCTAATACTTCTATTAGTATATGTAATACTTTATATGAAGAAAGTTTAAGAAGAGGGGTTAAATATAAGTTTTTAGAAGAAGTTATTTCTATTCAAAAAATAGATAATTATTTTATAGTTAAAACTAATTTAGAAAGTTATAAGTGTGATAAAGTTATTCTTTCTAGTGGTTCTTCAGCTTCTATTAAAGAAGGTGTTAATACTTATAAAATACTAGATAAATTAAATATTAAATATAATTCTATTTGTCCTAGTCTTACTCGTATTAATTTGGATTTTAAATATTTAAAAGATGTTTCTGGTATTAGAAGTTATTCTTTATTAAGGCTTATTAGTAATAATCAAGTTATTAAAGAAGAAGAGGGAGAAGTATTATTTACTAATAATGGATTAAGTGGTATTTGTACTATGATGATTTCTAATATGTGTTTTAAAGAACTTAAAAAGAATAATGATGTTGAAGTTTCTATTAATTTTATGAGTGATTTTTGTGTAGACAGATCTTCTTTTATTAATTTAATGGATACTAGAGATAGTAATTTAAAGGGTAGAGATATATCAGAACTTTTAGATACTTATTTAAATTATAAACTTGTTAATGCAATACTTAAAAAGAGTGAAGTTAATAAGAATAAATGGAGTAGTTTAAATGATAGAGAAAAAAATATAATAGCTAGAGAGTTTGTTGATTCTAGATTTAAGGTTTTATCTACTGATGATATTTCTAAAAGTCAAACTGTTAGTGGTGGAGTTTCTTTAAATAATATTAATTTAAATACTATGGAAAGTTTAGATGTAGAAGGACTTTATTTAACTGGTGAAGTTATTGATATTAATGGGGATTGTGGAGGATATAATCTTACTATTGCATGGATTAGTGGTATTCTTGCAGGAAGGAGTATCTAATGGTTTTAGTTAATAATATTAAAATAGATCCTAAAGATAAAAATAAATTAACTGATATATTAAAGAAGAAGTTTTCTCCTTTTAATAGTTATATTATTAATAGAGAAAGTATTGATGCTAGGAAAGATGTTAAGATTATTTATTCTATTATTTTTGATGTTAATGATGAAGATAAATTTATAAAGAAACATAAAGATAGTTCTAAGTATATTAAGAAAGATTATAAATATAGAGTTACTGGCTCTTTAAAAATGAAATATAGACCTGTTATTGTAGGTGCTGGTCCTAGTGGACTTTTTGCTGCTTATTTCTTAAGTTTAGAAGGTTTTAAACCTCTAATAATAGAAATGGGTAAAGATATAGATGAAAGGGATATTGATGTTAATAATTTCTTTAATACTAATAAACTAAATATAAATAGTAATGTTCAATTTGGTTTAGGTGGTGCAGGACTTTTTTCTGATGGTAAACTTAATACTGGTATTAGTGATAAAAGTTATAGAATTAATAAAGTATTAGAGTTATTTGTTAAGTTTGGAGCGAATAAAGATATTCTTTATTCTAATAGACCTCATATAGGTACTGATATACTTAAGATAGTTATTAAAAATATGAAAGAAGAAATTGAAAGACTTGGTGGGGAGTTTATGTTTAATAGTAAACTTACAAGTATTAATATTTCTAATAATAAAGTAGATAGTATCATTATTAATGATAGTAAAGTTATTTCTTGTGATAATTTAATTCTTGCTATAGGTCATTCTTCTAGAGATACTTTTTATATGCTTAATGATAAAGGAGTTTATTTAGAATCTAAACCTTTTGCAGTAGGATTTAGAGTTAGTCATAAACAAGATTTAATTAATAAGAGTCAATATGGAGAAGCTTATAAATATTTAGATAGTGCTTCTTATAAACTTACTTATAATAGTTTAAGTCATTATGGAGTTTATAGTTTTTGTATGTGTCCTGGTGGTTATATAGTTAATGCTTCTAGTTTTAAAGATAGGCTTTGTGTTAATGGTATGAGTCTTTATAAGAGAGATTCAGGTTATGCTAATAGTGCTATTGTTATTAGTGTTTCTAAAAAAGATTATGGGGAAGAGTTATTTGATGGAGTTAAGTTTCAAGAACAAATTGAAAAGAAAGCTTATGAAATTGGTAATTCTTTTATACCTGTTCAGTTATATAAAGATTTTAAAGATAATGTTACTAGTACTAGTAAAATAGAGAGTTCTTTTAAAGGAAATACTTATAATGCTAATTTAAGGGACATTTTGCCTGATTATTTAAATAAAGATATAATTGATGCAATGGAATATTTTGGTTCTAAAATAAAGGGTTTTAATAGTTCTAATACTGTTTTAGCTGGTATAGAATCTAGAACTAGTAGTCCTATTAGAATTAATAGAGATCTAAGTTTTAATTCTAATATAAAAGGTATCTATCCTATAGGAGAAGGTGCTGGATATGCTGGTGGTATTACTAGTAGTGCAGTTGATGGAATTAAGTGCTTTGAAAAAATAATAGAAATATATAAAAATTGTTGACTTTTATAAGGCTTTAGCATATAATTAGATATGTTTGAGAAAAGGAAAGAGATTTTATATCCACCTGATTTACGATTAAGTAGATAGGTCAAAGGCCATATAAATTATTTATTTTTGGTTTTTGAGTGGATAGAATTATATCCACTTTTCTTATTATATGGAGGTGTTTAATATCGCTAAAGGTAAAGATGAATTACTAATTAATAATGAAATTAGAGTTCCAGAAGTACTAGTTATTGGTCCACATGGAGAGCAAGTAGGAGTTAAGAAAATTAATGATGCAAGAACACTTGCAAATTATGCATCGCTTGATTTAGTTTTAATAAGTCCAAATGCTAATCCGCCAGTAGTTAAAATAATGGATTATAATAAGTTCCGTTATGAAAAGAAAAAGAAAGCAAAAGATGCTTTAAAGAAACAAAAGGCAACTCAGTCTGAACTTAAGGAGTTTCGTTTATCACCAGTTATTGATGTTGGAGATTTTGAAACTAAACTTAAAAATGCTACTAAGTATATTGTTAAGGGTGATAGAGTTAAATTATCTATTAGATTTAAAGGTAGACAAATGGCACATACTGAGATTGGACGTGACGTACTTTTAAAATTTGCTAAGAGATTAGAAGAATATGCAGATATTCAAGATGCACCAAAGTTAGATGGTAGACAGATGACAATGCTTCTTGTACCATCAAAAAATAAAGAGAAATAGGAGGAATATTTTTATGCCAAAGATTAAGACACATAAGGGTACTGCTAAAGTACTAAAAGTTAGAAAAGGTGGTAAGGTTAAACTTTACAGTCCAGGAGCTAGACATAAGACTGGTTCTAAAAATGGAAAATTCAATAGAAAGAGTAGAAAAGGAATCGCTTTAAGTAAAGCTGATCACAATAGATTAAAGAATTTAATCTAATAATAGAAGGAGGAATTATACATGGCAAGAGTTAAAAATGGAGCTGTTACTAAAGCTCGTCATAAAAAAGTATTAAAAGCTGCTAAAGGTTATTTTGGTAGTAAACATAGACTTTACAAGAGTGCTAGTGAACAATTAATGCATTCTGGTAGATATAGTTTTGCAGATAGAAGAAAGAAAAAGAACGATTTTAGAAAATTATGGATTACAAGAATTAATGCTGCTTGTAGATTAAATGGAATTAGTTATTCTAGATTTATCGAAGGATTAAATAAAGCTGGTGTTATGGTTAATCGTAAAATGCTTTCTGAAATAGCTATTAATGATCCTAAAGCATTTGCAGAACTTGTACAAGCTTCTAAAGATGGTAAAGAAGGAAAAGTTAAAGTTTCAGAAGTTAAAGTTACAACTGAAATAACTGTTTTTGGAAAAAGCACTAAAAAAGTAGAAAAGAAAGTTTATGCTAAAGAAGAAAAAACTACTAAGAAAGAAGCTAAAAAAGATTATTCTTCAATGACAGTTGCTGAACTTAAAGAAGAAGCAAAAGCTAAAGGAATTGCTACAACTGGTTTAAAAAAAGCTGATTTAGTTGAAGCATTAAATAAATAATAAATAAGCATACTAATCTTATATCTTCCTAGTGCCCATGTGGTGGAAGGTACGAACGTTAGTAGAAGAATTAAAAACAAAAGGAGATTTAAAAATGAGTAATATTGTATCAATGAATAATTTATTAGAAGCTGGTGTTCATTTCGGACATCAAAAACGTAGATGGAATCCTAAAATGAGAGAATACATCTATACTACAAGAGACGATATTTATATAATCGATCTTGCTAAAACAGTTAAAAAACTTGAAGAAGCTTATGAGGCAATGAAAGAAATCGCTGCTAATGGTGGAAAAGTTTTATTTGTAGGAACAAAAAAACAAGCTCAAGAAGCTGCTTTAGAAAATGCTACAAGAACTGAAAACTATTTCGTAAACGAAAGATGGTTAGGTGGAACTTTAACTAACTTTAAAACTATTCGTTCAAGAATTAAGAAAATGGAAGAAATCGAAAAAATGGAAGAAGACGGAACTTTCGAAATGCTTCCTAAAAAAGAAGTTATCAATATTAAAAAAGAATATGATAAACTTTATAAAAACTTAAGAGGTATTAGAAATATGACTAAGCTTCCAGATGCTATGGTTATTGTTGATTCTCGTAAAGAAGAAAATGCTATTAAAGAAGCTCGTATTCTTGGAATACCTGTATTTGGTATTGTAGATACTAACTGTGATCCAGATTTAGTTGATTACGTTATTCCTGGTAATGATGATGCAGTTCGTGCTGTTAAAGTTGTTATTGGTGTTTTAACTAATGCTATTGCTGAAGTTAATGGAAATGAAATAGTAGATTATATTACTGAAGATACTACTAAGAAACCAGTTAAAAACTTTGATAAAAAAGAAAATACTAAAAACTTTAAAAAAGAAGTTAAAGAAGTAAAAGAAGAAGATAAAGCTGAAGAAGTTAAAGAAGATTTATCAGCTAAAACACTTTCTGAACTTAAAGAAATAGCTAAAGCTAACGGAGTAAAAGGTTACTCTACAATGAAAAAAGCTGATTTACTTGCAGCTTTAAACTAATAGGAGGATTTTTATGTACAAAGCTAGTGACGTTAAAGATTTAAGAGAAAGAACTGGTGCTGGAATGCTTGATTGCAAGAAAGCATTAGACGCTTGCGAAGGCAATATTGAAGAAGCTATTGATTGGCTTCATGAAAAAGGAATTAGTAAAGCTGCTAAAAAAGCAGATAGAGTTGCTGCAGAAGGAGCTTGTCTTGTAAAAGAAAATGGTAATACTGCTGCTATTCTTGAGTTAAACTCAGAAACTGATTTCGTTGCAACAAATAGTGAATTTACATCATTTGCTAATTATTTATTAGATTTAATTTTAAATAATGATTTAAATACTGTTGAAGAAGTATTAAACTTCAAAGATGGTTCTGAACTTGTTAATGATAAATTAATCTCTTTAATTGCTAAAATTGGTGAAAAGATTAGTTTAAGAAGAATTGAAAAAGTAGTAAAAGCTGATAACGAAACTTTTGGTTCATATGTTCATATGAATGGTGCTATCGCTACGCTTGTTGTAGTTGAAGGTAATAATAGTGAATGTGCTAAAGATATCGCTATGCAAGCTGCTGCTATGAGTCCAATTTGTGTATATCCAGAAGAAGTACCTGCTGAAAAAGTAGCTCATGAAACTGAAGTAATTAAGGAACAAATTAAAAATGATCCAAATAATGCTTCTAAGAGTGAAGATATTATTGAAAAAATGGCAGTTGGTAGAATTAATAAATTCTATAAAGAAGTTTGCCTTGCTAAACAAGAATTTATTAAAGATTCTTCAGTATCAGTTGAAGAATATGCTAAGAAAAGCGGATGCA
>OMQW01000040.1 GCA_900313345.1 uncultured Eubacteriales bacterium | reverse complement strand
GAAAATAAAGGTGGATGGCCAGCAAGTAGTATGCGCGCATATATAAATGATACAATAATTCCTGCAATGCCAGAAGAAGTACAAAAAGGAATGCTTGATACTTATACAGTATCAGGACATGGTTCTACATCAGGAGAGTTAAACTTTGAATCAATAGATAAAATGTACTTATTAAGTTCTCATGAAGTATGGAGAAATGATACAACCTATGATACAGCATATAATTTAACAAGGCAATTAGATTACTATAAAAATAACAATGTAGATTCAACAAATACTGCAACAAGAAGTTTAGCAATAAAGAAAATCTCAGGAAAAGCCGGTTATTGGTGGCTGCGCCCTGCTTCATCCAGTGTAGCTGTTAATTTTCTACGTGTGAATGAAGATGGTTATTGGAGCGCTGTTGATACTCGTAATACCTATGGGGTTTCGCCAGCTTTCCGAATCGGGTAGTGTGGAAAAAGGTTAATTAAAAGTATTAAGTTATAAATAACAATAAGAACAACCGATAGTAATATAGAGAGAAAGGTGTACTACGAGTTAAAACGAGTAAAGCCTCTCTATATTACGTTTATAATAAATTATATTATACTCTCTTTTTAGAGAGTTTTTCTTTTATTTATTTTAATTTTATGATACAATTTTACAAGGAAAGAGGTTATATATATGAATGATAAAATTTTTATATTTGGGCATAAGAAACCTGATACTGATTCAGTTACTAGTGCTATTGCACTTTCATATTTAAAAAATAAATTAGGGTTTAATACTGAACCTAGAGTTTTAGGAGATCTTAATAAGGAAACATTATATGCGTTAAAATATTTTAATATTGAAAAGCCTAAGTACTTAGATGATGTTAAACTTCAATTAAAAGATATTGATTACCATAAAGACTTTATTTTAAATGAAAATGAATCTATTTATGATGGTTATAAATATATGCTTAGTGAAGGACTTACTGGTATTCCTATTGTTACTAATAACAATAAATTTGCTGGTTTAATTACTATGAAAGATTTAATACATTCTTTTATTAGTGATACTGATAATATTTTAAATACTAGTTATAATAACTTACTTAAAGTTTTAAATGCTAAGGAAATTTGCAGATTTGATGAAGAACTTAATACTAAAATATTAGTTGCTGGTTATAAGAGTACTACTTTTATGGATAAGATTAAACTTGATAAGAAACAAGCTCTTATTATTGGTGATAGACATTCTATTATTGAATATGCTATTAATTCTTCTATAAAATTAATTATCATTACTAATGATAGTAATATTAAAGATGAACATATTGAGCTTGCTAAAAAGAATCATGTTAATATTATTAGAACTCCTTATGATAGTTTCCATACCGCTAAATTAATTACTTTAAGTAATTATATTAAGACTATGGTTAGAAGTTATAATACTACTAATTTTGAAGATAGTGAGTTTGTTGATACTGTTTTAGATATTAATGAAAAATTACGTCATACTAACTATCCAGTAGTTGATAAATATGATAATTGTTTAGGACTTCTTAGAATTACTGATTTAACTTCTAAGCATCCTAAAAAAGTTATTTTAGTTGATCATAATGAAAAATTACAAACTGTTGATGGTATTGATGAAGCTGAAATAGTTGAAATAGTAGATCATCATAATTTAGGATCTATTACTACTAATCAACCAATTAACTTTAGAAATATGTCTGTTGGTTCTACTAATACTATTATTTATACTTTATTTAAAGAAAATAATATAGAAATACCTAGAGAAATTGCTGGTATGATGCTTTCTGGTATATTATCAGATACTTTAATTTTAAAGAGTCCAACTGCAACTGATAAAGATAGAGAAGCTGTTAAAGTTTTAGCTAAGATAGCTGAGGTTGATTATGAAGTATATGGACTTGAATTATTAAAAGCTGGTACTTCTTTAGATGGTATGAGTATTGAAGATGTTTTATATAATGATTATAAATTATATACAGTTGGTGAAACTAGTTTTGCTTGTGGTCAATTCTTTACTATGAACTTTGAAGATATTAATAAAGATTTAGATAAATATTTAGATACTATTAATGAGGTTGCTATTTCTAATAATTATGGTTTAGTATGTTTATATGTTACTGATATTATTAAGAATGGTAGTTATATATTATTTAGTAAGAATGGACAAAATATTATTAATAAAGCATATGATAGAGAAGTTAATGAATGTGACTTTATTGATGGATGCGTTTCTCGTAAAAAGAATGTTGTTCCATTAATTATGGATGCTATTGAAAATTAGGAGTTTATATGAAGAATTTAGTTTTAATACTTAAGGGGTTCATATTAGGTATTGCTAATATTATACCTGGTGTTAGTGGGGGAACACTTGCTATTACTTTAGGTATTTATGAAGATATTATTAGTGCTATTAGTCATTTCTTTAGTAATTTAAAAAAGAACATTAAGTTTTTAATACCTATTGGTATTGGAGCTGTTCTTTCTATATTATTATTAAGTAAAGTTATTAATTTTAGTTTAAATAATTATCCTGTTGCTACAACACTTTTCTTTATAGGATTAATAGTTGGAGGTATTCCTCTTATATTTAAGAATGTAGAGGGTAAAAATATTAAAGCTAGTTATCTTGTTTCTTTTATTCTTCCTTTTATATTGGTGTTATCTCTG
>OMQW01000036.1 GCA_900313345.1 uncultured Eubacteriales bacterium | reverse complement strand
TTTTGTTTAACAGAGTAAATATCATTATCCTCATATATTTTGCTATTTTCTTTATTAGGAACTATAGCTAAAGTTCCTTCATTAATTTCATAACTATTTTTCATAAATACCTCCCCAAAAAAATAATTATGGCAATTAAATTATCATAATTATTTGTCGAATAATGTCGAAAAATGTTTAATATTGGAAAATAATGTCAAAAAAAAAATCTACATAAGTAGATTATTTTTTATAATTAATAAGTTCTAATAGGAAGAACAAGTTGTGTTAAACTTTCTTCTTCACTACTTTTTATAATAATAGGTTTAATTTCACCAACATAATTAATAAGAACAGTATCTGTGGAAAAAGCTTTTAAAGCTTCCATCATATATCTAGCACTAAATGATATTTTAATATCATCTTGAACACTCTTAGTAACATTCATTTTTTCAAGAACATGACCAATTTCTACAGAAGAAGATTTAATCATTAATGTATCCCCTTCAGTTTCAAGTGTAACGATATTTTTATCTTTATCACTAGTTAATATACTAGCACGATCAATAACGCTATATAAGTCATTTAAATTAGCTGTAATAACCATATAAGCATCTTCTGGCAATAAATTAGCAGTATTAGGATAAGTTCCACTAATTAAACGAGATTGAAATAAAACATTCTTATATTTAAATAAAACTTTGCTATTAAATATATGAACTTCTACATTACTACTATTATCTTCATCCAAAATTCTAGTAAATTCAATAATATTATGACTAGGAATAACTATATTATAACTATCCTCAGAAGCTTTATCTAAAGTAATAACCTTACGAGCAAGTCTATAACTATCAGTAGAATTACACTCTAAAGTATTACCACTAATTTTAAAATTAATACCAGTAAGAATAGGTTTAGTTTCTTCATTAGAAGAAGCAAAAGCAGTTTGATTAACTATATCTTTAAATACTTTACTATTAATTTCAATCTTTTTCTTACTCTCTTCTAAATTAATAGAAGGATATTCACTTTCACTGATACCATTTAAATTAAATTCACTATTTTCAGTATAAATAAGTATCTTAAGATCATCAACTACTTCTATATTAATATATTTATCAGGTAATTTTCTAACTATATCTAAAATATATTTACCTTGAATAATAATATTACCCTCTTCTTCAACTTTAAAATCTTCTTCATTATCACTAGTAATAATTGTTTGAATTGTAATATCATTATCACTTGCAGTTAAAGTAAGTTTATTCTTTTTAAGTTCAAATTTAACTCCTGCAAGTACTGGAATTAAATTTTTAGTAGATATAGCTTTAGATACTTTATTTAATCCTTCTAATAATAAGTCTTTTTTAATTGTTAATTTCATTTTAAATTCCTTCTTTCTTTTATTATTATAAATATTTTATTTTTATTAACTGTGGAAAACGTTAAAAACTTAATTTTTCCTTTATATATAAAAGTTTTAATTAACAATTATTTGTGGATAAAATGTTAATTACTCTACTTTACTAACAACTAATTAATTTGTTCTTTTAATTTATCTACTATTTTAGATAAATCTTTATTAACTTTTATTTCATTTTCAATCTTATCAACTGAATGCATTACTGTAGAATGATCTTTACCACCAAATTCCATTCCTATCTTAGGAAAAGACTCCTGTGTCATACATCTACATAAATACATAGCTATTTGCCTTGGAAAAGCAATATTAGAACTTCTTTTCTTACTCCTGATATCTTCAACACTAATTTGAAATTCCTCAGCTACAATCTTTTGTATTCTTTGAATATCGTTTTGTTCATAAGTTCCATTACCTATCAAATCTTTTAATGCATCAATTGCTAAGTTTAAATCTATTTTCTTACTACCCATAATAGTATTATAAGCAATAAGTCTTGTAATAGCTCCCTCTAGATGTCTAACATCACTTCCAACATTAGAAGCAATATATTCAATAACATCATCAGGAATAGGAAAATCTATTTTAGCAGCTATAATTTTTCTTTTAAGTATTTCCTTACGTAGATTTATATCAGTAGGATCAATATTAACTGTTAATCCCCAAGAAAATCTAGTACGAAGTCTATCTGCCAGTAATTTTAAATCATCTGGCGATCTATCTGAAGATACTATAATTTGTTTTGAATCACTATATAAAGTATTAAATGTATGGAAAAATTCCTGCTGACTTTTAGAAGCGTTACCAAAATATTGAATATCATCAATCATTAGAACATCTATATTTCTATATTTATTCTTGAAATAATCTACTTCATCAAAATTATTATCATTCTTTGCTTTTTTATTAATACCAAGAAAATCTTGAATAAACTGTTCACTAGTAACATATAAAACCTTTTTATCACTATTATCCATAATATAATTACCAATTGCATGCATTAAATGTGTTTTACCCAGTCCACTATTACTATATAAGAATAATGGATTATACATCTTTCCAGGATTTTCAGCAACTGAAAGTGCAGCAGCATGAGCAAATTTATTACTATTACCAACAACATAATTACTGAAAGTATATTCACTTTTTAAATTAGTAGTCTTATAATTATTAAGTTTTCTAGGAATATCTTCAGTTCTTAAGGTACTAGTAATTTTTTCTTTTTTTTTAGCTTCATCAGCTTCTTCTTGCAATAAAAATACAAGTTCATAATTATTATTAGTAACGTTATCAAATATTTTCTTAATTAAATCATAATAATGATCTTGTAAATGTGTCTTATAAATAGACATAGGAACTATTATCGTCGCAGTTCCATCTTTTAATTCATATAGTTTAGTCTCACTAAACCATGTTTCGAAAGCGAGAGATGATAATTCTTCTTTAATTTGTTTTAAAAAATTGGTCCAAAGGACCTCTAAATTCATAATCACCATCTCCCCACAAGTAATTTCTACCAAATATAATAATTCATTTTGTTGAAAAAAGAAACACATTTTTTAATTTTTTTTATTTAACAAGAAATCCACAAAACTTATCCACATAATAAATATTATTAAATAAAGTTAAAACTTAGTTTTCCACATTTTCCACAATTTTATAATTAACAAGTATAAAAAACTTTTCAACAAGTATGTGAATTAAGTGGAAAATTGAAATAATGATTGACAAATAAACACATTTTTTATTATAATAAGATAGATTTATGTCTGGAGGTGGAAAAATATGAAAAGAACTTATCAACCAAATAATAAAAAAATGAAAAAGCATTTAGGATTCTTCGCTCGTCGTAAAACAAATATTTTAAATCGTCGTCGTCGTAAAGGTCGTAAAAATCTTTGCAAATAATCATTGTGTAAAAACAGTGATTTTTTTGAATACAAAATTAATAGGAGTAATAATGAGAAAATTATATATAGTTAAAGAACATAGAGATTTTGATGATTTAATAAAAACTGGTCATTTATTAAAAAATAAAACTTATATTATATATAATAAGGATAATAAATTGCCTTATGATAGATTTGGAATATCAGTTGGAAAAAAATTAGGTAATGCTGTTTTAAGAAATAAATATAAAAGAAAAATTAGAAGCATCTTAGATATTTATAGAAAAGACTATAATAATTCCAAAGATTATATTATAATATTAAGAGAAAGAGGATTACACTTAACATTTGAAAAAATGAAAGAAGAACTAATCTCTCTACTATTAAAAGGAGAAGACGATGAATCAAAAAAATAAAAAGAAACTATTAGTAGTACTATTACTATTAGTATTCTTAACAACAGGATGTACAAAAACTTTAACAGATAAAAATAAAAAACCAGTAACAAATAAATTAACTGGACAAAATTTAACTGCAAATATTTTATGTAAGCCTACAGATAGTAAAACTATTAAACAATATGAAACAAATGGTGTAAATATAAAAAAACTTCCAGAATGTAAAGATTTTACTATAACAAGTACTAAATATGAAGATTTATGGACACAAGTATTAGTAAAACCTTTATCATTTATAATATTAAAGATAGGAATGATTACTAAAAATTATGCTATAGCATTAATTATATTAACAATATTAATAAGATTAGTATGTTTTCCATTCACAAGAAAAACAGCTATGCAATCTGAAAATATGAAGAAAGCACAACCAGAAATTCAAAGAATACAAAATAAATATAAAAATAGTAAAGATGAAGATTCTATGATGAAGCAAAGTCAAGAAATGATGATGATTTATAAAAAATATAATATAAATCCAACATCAGGATGTTTATTCTCATTTTTACAATTACCATTATTTATAGCATTTTATGAAGCTGTACAACGCTTCCCTGTAATATTTGAAGGAAATTTCCTAGGTATGCAACTTGGAACAACACCAAGTGTAGGATTAACATCACCAACATTATATATGTACGTAATATTAATGCTTTTAATAACATTTACAACTTATTATTCATTTAAAATGAATACAAGTGGTCAAAATATTGATCCAGCTATGAAAAAGATGCCTATATATATGACTGTAATGATAATTATTACAGCATTCTATATGCCATCAGCATTATGTATATATTGGTTTGTAAATAATTTATGTACAATGTTACAAAATTATTTAGTAAAGAAAGAATCAAGTAAATAAGTAGGAGTGATAGTATGGAAAGACATGAATATACTGGAGAAACAAAACAAGAAGCAATAAATAAAGCAAAAAAAGATTTAGTAGAAACAGAAAATAATTTAATTATTAATATTAAAGAAGACAAAGACGAAAAAGTAGTAATAGAAGTATTAGAAAAAAGAGAATTATTTGAAGAAATAAAAAGTTACATAAAAGAATTACTTGAAAAAGTTGGATATAATACAATAAAAATAGAATTAACAAATAAAAATATTAATCCAACATTTACTATTTATTCAGAAAATGATGCTTTATTAATTGGAAAAAATGCTAAAAATGTTAAAGCATTACAAAGTATTGTTATGCATCATATAAATAAAGAACTTAGAGAAAACTTCAAATTTGTAATTAATGTAAGTGATTATGAAAAGAAAAGAGAAAAAAGTTTAGAACATCTAGCATTTAACATCGCTCACGAAGTAAGAAATAGTCATATTCCAGTAAAACTTGATAGAATGAATTCTTATGAAAGAAGAATTATTCATAATATTTTAAAAGATGATAGATATGTAAAAACACATAGTGAAGGTGAAGAACCTAATAGATATGTAATTATTGAACCAAAAGAAGAAAAATAATTCTTCTTTTTTAATATATATGCTATAATATGTGTATTTGGAGGCGAGAAATATGGATGATACAATTGTAGCAATATCAACATCCCTTGGTGTTGGAGCAATATCAATAGTAAGAGTAACTGGAAAAGAAGCATTAAAAATAGTTAATAAAGTCTTTAAGGGAGAAAATTTAGAAAGAGTAAAATCTCATACTATTCATTATGGACATATTGTATATAAAGATGAAGAAATAGATGAAGTATTAGTAAGTATTATGCTCGCACCTAGAACTTATACAAAAGAAGATGTAGTAGAAGTCAATTGTCATGGAGGTATTAATACAACTAATAAAGTATTAGAAGTATTATTATTAAATGGTGCAAGACTTGCAGAACGTGGTGAATTTACTAAAAGAGCTTTCTTAAATGGAAGAATTGATCTTACAGAATCAGAAGCAGTAATGGATTTAATTGAAAGTAAATCAGATATAGAAAGAAGACTCGCTCTTAAAAATGAAAAAGGAAATCTAAAAAATTTAATTACAGAATATCGTAATAAAATAACTGATTTAATCTCTCATATAGAAGTAAATATAGATTATCCAGAATATTATGATATAGAAGTAATGAATGATGAAAAAATAAAAAAAACTTTAGAATACTTATTAAAAGATATAAATAAATTAATAAATGAATCAGAAAATAAGCAAATAATTAAAACAGGTATTAAAACTATAATAGTAGGAAGACCTAATGTAGGTAAAAGTAGTATATTAAATAGTTTACTAGATGAAAATAAAGCAATCGTAACAGATATTCCAGGAACAACAAGAGATATTGTTGAAGGTGAAATATATATTGATGGAATTAATTTAAATATTATAGATACTGCAGGTATAAGAGAAACAGAAGATAAAGTAGAAAAAATAGGTGTATTAAAAAGTTTAGACTTAATAGATAAAGCCGATTTAGTATTAGTAGTTTTAAATAGTGGTGAAAAACTAACTAAAGAAGACTTAGAAATTCTTGATAAAACAAAAAACAAAACAAGTATAGTAATATTAAATAAGAATGATTTAGATAGTAAAATAGATAAAAAATTACTAGAAAATAGAATAATAATTGAAACTAATACATTAGATAGCAATGGAATTATGCCATTAAAGGATAAAATAAAAGAATTATTTAATTTAGATATGATAGATACATTAGATTATACATATTTAACATCAGCAAGAAGTATGTCTCTAGCAAAAAAAACTAAAGCTTCACTTGAAAATGCATACCAAGGAACAATTAATAATGTACCTATAGATATGATAGAAATAGATATAAAAGATGCTTTTGATTATTTAGGAGAAATAATAGGAACAACATATAGTGATGAAATTTTAGATAATTTATTTAAGAATTTCTGTGTAGGAAAATAAGGTGATATAAAGATGAAATATGATGTAATAGTAATAGGTGGTGGACATGCAGGATGTGAAGCATCTCTAGCAGCAGCAAGAATGGGTAAAAATACTCTTCTTATTACAGGAAATATAAATAATATAGCAGATATGCCATGTAATCCAGCAATTGGTGGGCCAGCAAAAGGAATAATTGTAAGAGAAATAGATGCTTTAGGTGGAGAAATGGGTAGAAATGCCGATAAAGCGACTTTACAAATAAAGTTATTAAATACTAAAAAAGGACCAGCAGTATGGGCACTTCGTTCACAAGCAGATAAAGTAATATATCCAAAAGAAATGTTAAAAACTATAATGAGTACTGAAAACTTAACAGTAAAAGAATCACTTGTAGAACATTTAAATGTAGAAAACAATAAGATTAAATCAGTAATTCTAGAAACAGGAGAAGAAATAGAAACTAAAACACTAGTAATTACAACAGGAACATACTTAAAAGGTATGATTTTAGTAGGCTCAGAAAAACATTCAGGTGGACCTCATGGAGAAAGGCCTAGTAAATACTTAAGTGATGATTTAAAGAAATTAGGATTTAATATTTTGAGATTAAAAACAGGAACACCTCAAAGAATAGATAAAAATACTATAGATTACTCTAAAACTGAACTTGAATTAGGTGATGATAAAGAGCTAACATTCTCATTTGATAATAAAGCTTATTATGATTATAAAAATCAAATAGCATGTCACTTAACATACACTACCCCACTTACTCATAAAATAATAAATGAAAATTTAGAAAAATCTAGTATGTATGGTGGTTATGTAGAAGGTGTTGGACCTAGATACTGTCCATCTATTGAAGATAAAGTAGTTCGTTTTAAAGATAAAGAACGTCATCAATTATTTATAGAACCAGAAAGTATAGATGAATCAAGCAAAGATTATGGTAATACTATATACTTACAAGGATTTTCAACAAGTATGCCACATGACATCCAAGAAAAAATGGTACATTCCCTACCTGGTTTTGAACATGCTAAAATATTAAAATATGCTTATGCAATTGAATATGATGCTATAGATTCAAGACAATTAAAACAAAGTCTAGAAAGTAAAGTAGTAGAAAATATTTTTACTGCAGGACAAATAAATGGTACAAGTGGCTATGAAGAAGCAGCAGGACAAGGTATTATAGCAGGAATTAATGCCGCTCTAAAAGTAGATGGAAAAGATCCATTAATATTAAAAAGAAATGAAGCATATATTGGTGTATTAATAGATGATTTAGTAACTAAAGGAGTAAAAGATCCATATAGAATGCTAACATCACGTGCAGAATATCGTCTATTACTAAGAAATGATAATGCTGATATAAGATTAAGAAAATATGGTCATGATGTAGGATTAGTAAGTGATTCTAAATATAAAGAATTTGAAAATAAATTACAACATATAGAAGAATTAAAAAAATACTTAAAAGAAAATAAAGTAACACCAAAAGAAGAAGTTAATAATTATCTAGAATCTATTGGAAGTAGTACATTAAAAGATGGAATAAGTATGTATAACTTATTAAAAAGACCAGAAATAACAATAGAAAACATAAAACATTTTATAGAAATTCCATATACAGATGACGAAATAGAAGAAGTAGTTATCAATATTAAATATGCAGGATATATCGATAAAGCTCTAGAAGAAGCTAAAAAAATGCTTAATCTAGAAAACAAAAAAATACCAGAAGATATTGATTATAATAAAGTACCAAATATAGCAAGTGAAGCAAGAGAAAAACTAAATAAAATAAGACCAACATCTTTAGGACAAGCATCAAGAATAAGTGGAGTTAATCCAGCAGATATATCAATTTTAATGGTTTATTTAAAAAGGAACGAATCTAATGAATAATAAAGAATTTATAAAAGAAATAGAAAAATTAAATATAAAGTATACACCAAAAATGTTAGAAGATTTAGAAAAGTACTATA
The DNA here is from genome assembly GCA_900313345.1 of uncultured Eubacteriales bacterium. Classification (GTDB taxonomy): domain Bacteria; phylum Bacillota_I; class Bacilli_A; order RF39; family UBA660; genus UBA2730. The sequence continues at coordinate 2,252 of OMQW01000036.1, read as the reverse complement.
AGATGTTAATAGAATGGAATGAAAAAATTAATCTTACTAGAATAACAAAAAAAGAAGATGTATATTTAAAACATTTTTATGATAGTTTAACTATTTCAAAGGTAGTTAATTTAAATAACTACTCTACTCTTTTAGATTTTGGTACAGGTGCAGGTTTTCCTGGACTAGTATTAAAAATATTTTATCCTAACCTTAAAATAACATTAGTTGATAGTTTAAATAAAAGAATAAATTTTTTAAATGAAGTAATAAAAGAATTAGATTTAAAAGATATAAAAGCAATACATGAAAGAGTTGAAAATTTAAAAGTTTCTCACTATGACATAATAACAACAAGAGCAGTTGCAAATTTAAATAAATTATTAGTTTATATGGCAAATTTAATAGATGAAGATACACTTTTTATTCCATTAAAATCACATGTAGATGATGAAATAAAAGAAGCTGATAAGACTTTAAAGAAGAATAAATTAAAAATAGAAAGAAAAGAAGAATTTTATTTACCTAAAGAAGAAAGTCTTAGAAATATTCTTGTTATTAAAAAAAATTAATGCTATAATACACATAGAATAGAAAAGATGAAAAGAGGGATATTATGAACGGAAAAAACGAAGTTATATTCTTACATTTAGATGATATAATACCAAATAGATTCCAACCTCGTGAAGTTTTTGATGAAAAAGCTTTAAAGGAACTAGCTGTATCAATTAAAGAACATGGTGTAATTCAACCAATTATTGTTCGTGAAATAAATAATTCTAAATATGAAATAATAGCAGGAGAACGTCGCTATAAAGCTTCTGCACTAGCAGGAATGACAACAATTCCAGCAATTATTAGAAATTTAGATGATAAAGAAGCTGCAAAAGTAGCACTTCTAGAAAATTTACAAAGAAAGAACTTAAATCCAATAGAAGAAGCAAGAACTTATCAAAAAATAATTGAATTAGATGAAATGACTCAAGAAGAATTGGCTAAAACAATGGGTAAAAGTCAATCTGCAGTAGCTAATAAACTAAGATTATTATCTCTTCCAGAAGAAGTTCAAGAATCCCTATTAAAAGAAGAAATATCTGAACGTCACGCACGCGCTCTTCTTAATTTATCATCAAGAGAAAAACAAATAGATATGTTAAACAAAATAATAAAGGAGAAATTAACTGTTCGTAAAGTTGAAGAAGAAATAAAGAACATTAATATGCCAGATATGAAACAAGATAATATAGAAAATGACTTTGATTTACAAAGTTTAATAAATCCAGAACCAGTATCAATTAATAGTGATAAAACTTCAAATAGTAAGAGTTTCTTAATGGGTGGAAATACTAATGATGATGAAATTATTAATTATGGTGAAATAAATAATGATGAAGATGAAGAAGAAAGCAATGAAGAATCAACTCCAAATCTTATATCTACAAATACCCAAAATTTAAAAGAATTAAAAGAAAATTCAAAAGATATATTTGCATCTCCTAGTAATGAATCAAATATATCTAGTTTAGATAGTTTACTAAATATAGATAAACCTAAACAAGATGTCTCTCCAGCAGAAAGAGCTCTTATGGATAGTGAAAATAGTAATGAAAATAAAGAAGATTATTTCCAAGCTCCAGATTTGATGGATATAAATATGCCAACAGAAGCAAATAACAAATCAATTGGAAACACTTATCATAAAGAAGAATATTTGAAACCTAAGAAGTTTGATAGTTTAATAGATTTTGCAAGTAATAATAAACCAAAAGAAGAAAAGATAACAGATTTAGATCAAACTCTATTCCAAAAGCCAGTAGATAAGAGTTTAGATATTAAAAATAATGAATCTCTAGGTTCAGTTCTAATGAAAGAAAATCTAAATAATAAAATAGAACAAAGAGAAAACTATAATACTAAACAAATGGTAGATAGAATAAGAGAAACTTTAAAAGATCTTGAAATGCATGGAGCAAAGATTGATATTGATGAAATGAATTTCGAAAATGAATATCAAATCTTAATAAAAATAGATAAAAACAGTAACTATTAGGCATAAGAAATTTATGCCTTTTATTTTAATTTTTATTTTCAAATATATAAATGTTTGATACAATATTAGATGTTAGAAAGTGAGCAAAGTAATATTATGGGAAGAACAATTTCACTAGTAAATCAAAAAGGTGGAGTAGGAAAAACTACAACAAGTATAAATCTCTCTGCATCACTTGCAGTGTTAGGAAAAAAGGTATTATTAATAGATTTAGATCCTCAAG
>OMQW01000032.1 GCA_900313345.1 uncultured Eubacteriales bacterium | reverse complement strand
TTATCATGTTTTTCTATTATTCTATCAGGGTATCTATCAAAACTATTTGAGCTTTGTAATTCATTAATTGCTTCTTCTACATTAGATCAAGTTCCATTTTTCTTATAAATTTTATATCCTTTGCTAAATAACTATATGCTGATATGGATAATACTGTTGTTAAGCATATTCCAATAATAAAACCTATAATTATTCACTTTTTCATATATTTACTCCTTTCTTTATTTAATATACTTCTTATTTAAATATTTTATCTAGTTTTTCTTTTATTTGATCCTTACTAAATGGTTTAGACAAATAATCAGTAAATCCTTCTTCTTTATATTTTTCTTCAGCTCCTGCAACTGCATCTGCTGTTAATGCAATTATAGGTGTGTTAAATCCCTCTATTGCTTTTAAATTCTTAAGTGCAGTTTCACCACTCATTACTGGCATCATTATATCCATTAATATTAAATCAAACTTATTTCCTTGTTTAATCTTATCAATACATTCTTGACCATTCATACAAGATTCGATAATTACTGGGAATGTTTTTAAAGCACGTTCTGCCACTTTTATATTTAATTTATTATCATCAACAATTAATATTTTCTTTCCACTAAAATCTTCAGTTTCATTTGGTTTTTCTGGAACTACCACTGGTGAAACATTATTTGAATTCATCATTTGATTAATCTTTTGTGGTATTTGAACTATAAATATAGATCCTTCTCCAAACCTAGATTGAACATTTATCTTACCACCCATCATTTCTACTAATTGTTTTGTTATAGCAAGTCCTAAACCAGTACCTTCTATCGTTGAATTTCTTTCTACATCAAGTCTTTCAAATTTATTAAACAATTTATCTATATCATCTTTTTTTATACCTCTACCTGTATCTCTTACAGATACCATTATATTAGTCATATTATTTTCGTTTATGCATTTACATACTAAATCAATTTCACCTTTTTCAGTATATTTAATTGCATTAGTTAATAAATTATTTATTATTTCTTTTACTTTGCCTTTATCTCCTATTACTTCATATGGAATATCTGGTGCTATATATGTTTTAAAGTCTATAGGTTTATCTCCAATTCTAGTTGAATCTATTTTTGCTAATGTATTAATTTCATCTTTAAAATTATATACTTCTTCAATTATCTCCATTTTATTAGTTTCTATCTTTGATATATCTAGAATATTACCTACTATTTCTAGCAACGTTTTAGATGCTTCCATAATATAGTTAGCATCTTCTACTATGACTGCACTTGCTTCATTTTCATGATCTTTAATATCTTCAGAAAAACCTACAATTGCATTAAGAGGTGTTCTTATTTCATGTGACATAGAACTTAAAAAATCACTTTTTGCTCGGTTTGCTTTTTCAGCTTGGTCTCTAGCTATTTGTAATTGTTCTATCATTTTCATATCTGGATTTTCAATAGTATGATACATTATTAAGAAATAAAATGAGAATACAAATGTCTCTGTTATAATTTGAGGATAATATATTCTTAAAAGCATTGCTAATACAAACATTATTAAAAGTGCTATATGTGGAATCATTTTCTTCATCTTAAAATTACTTCTAAATGTATATCTTACAGACATTACTACTATTATTAAGACATATAAAACTACTTCTACCATAGCAGCATAATATGCTGGACCATTTAAATCAACATATTCTCCTTCTATTACTGTATCCATCGGTAGTGCAAATATAAAGCCTACTATTATTAATGTTATAATAGTAAATATTTTTTTTAAATTTCTTTCTAGCTTTTTATCAAGTTTATTTAATAACATTGTATAGATAAGCATAAAATGTAACATTAAAACCATCATAACTAGGTAAAATGATTGTATTACTCCTGTAAAATATAAATTACCTACTTTCATGGCATATACATATATTGCTATACCTAAAGTAGAAAATACCATATTTAATATAATTAAATATGAATATAAATTAGTTTCCTCATTATGAACATTTTCTTTTGAGAAAAAAAGAACTAATAGAAATGCTGCAATGATAAATGACGCAGCTGGAAACCATATACCACTCATACTAACATCTCCCATTATTATAATAATAACACTATATTTTTATTTGTAAAAGAAAAAAGGCTAATTATTTAACCTTTTTAGTGTTTTAAATACATTTTCTGGTGCATCTTTATCATAATATCTTGAGTTAATTATAACATCTTCTGTATAACCATTCACTGTTTCATCCATTATTTCTTTTTTAAATGCTTCTAAATTTTCTTTTGGTGTTCCCATAGAACTTCTTTTGTTTATAGTGCTTTCATTAAATATTATTTCACCTTTAAGTGAATTAATTTTTTCTTGTAATTCTTTTGTAATATCTTCTGCATCACTTAGCTCTGAACCTTTTACATCAAATATATTACCAATATTTACAGTGTACTTTTTATCATCTTTAACTATACCTATAGGTACTATTACGCCATTTCCTTTAATTGCCATGACTGCAGTTCCCTTAAATAATCTTTGAGTTAATCTATCTGTAATATTCCAAGCACCTTCTGGATATATTAAAATATTATCTTTATTTAAGACTCTTTTAGTACAAGTCTCCATACATATATTTCTATCTTGTTTATATTCATTTATTAGTTCAATATCTTTACTAGATAGATTTTTTCCTTGTTCTAGTTTTAATCTTTTATTAAATACATCATATCCAGTATCCATACATATTCTTCCTTGAATTTTACTTAAATAAAAGCCTTCGAAGTTTCTATATGTTTCTTCTGGGTCACCCATTACGAAATATGCTTGATCATCTATTGCTTCCATAGCACTTTCTATATCATATCTTCCTACATGACTTGCTGCATATATTTTACCTTTGTTAATATCTTTATAGTTTCCTCTTTTATCATCATATATAACAAGTTTTCTTCCTGTTGTTAATCTATCTATCTTTAATATTAACATTGATAATTTATGAATTTTTTTCTTTATTTTGCTAGACTCTAAAGGTATATTATTTTCATATTCATATCTTCTTAAGGCACGATAATATTTATTTAATTCTTCTATAGACATTCTTTTTATTTCTAAATATTTTTTATACTCAAAATCATTTAACACTTGGACCATCCCCCATATTTATTGGACATATTATACTACTTTTATCTACTTTTGTCAAGTTTAGCAAGTTATGATATAATAGCCTAATTAAACGAGGGAGATATATTATTGAAATTAAATTATTATTTAGAGCGGTTACTCCAAGAGATTTAGATGATTTAAAAAAGGGAATATTTATTCAAATTTAGAATATTCTGATCATAACAATGCAAATAATATTAAAGATGAAATTACTTTTAATAATGGTATAAATGGTATAAATAGAATTCTTTCAAAAAGAAAATAACAGTTTTAACTGTTATTTTTTAATTTACTTCAATATCTCCATAGTTTGTATTAATATTTAAAGTTATATTACTATTTTTATTATTATTTTCTACTTTATTATCTCCAAATGATGTTTTTGCTTTAATATAGATATCATTTGTATTATTTATTTCAATATCTCCATAACTTGTTTTTATTTTTGAATTTTTATTTATATTTAAATTATTTATTTTAATATCTCCATATGAAGCATTTATATCTGTTAAGCTATTGACTTCATTTATTTTTATATCACCATATTTGCTATTTATAACTGCTTCTTTACAAGATTTAATATTAATATCACCTGCATCTAAATTTGAATTTAAAACTAAATTATTAAAGTTTCCCACTGATAAATCTCCATATTTATTATTTATATTAACTATTCCAAAATATTCTTTTGGTAGTAATAAATCTATTTTTGATGATTTAGTATTAAAACATAAAAACTTACAAGTTTCTTTTATTTCACTTTCATAATTAATATTTAATTCGTTATTTTTATTTACTATTACATCTTTACTTTTACCATATATTTTTACATGTATTTTAAGATCTTTCGATTCTTCTATATTAATATTACTTGCACTAGTTAAAATTATTATTTTATTAATGTTATTTTCAAAAGAATTTTTATAGACTATCTTATAATTTTTATTTCCATTACTTATAAATCCATTATAATTATTTGATATTCCATAAAACATAATACTTAATATAAATAATATTAATATTATAAGTAAGATAATTAAAATTATTATTAGACTTTTATTCTTCATTTTCTTCTCCCTTTGTTAAAAATAATATTAATCTAACTATTTGCATTACTAAAGCATAAACTATAAATAATAACCATGTTAAATGCCATGCACCTGTTTTAAAACTAATTATAAAATATGCTATTACAGTAACTATACTAATTATTTTGTCTAGTATTTTATATAGTTCGCTTTGCTTTTTTTCTTTTTTTGTTTCTTTATAGGCATGATTTGAATAAATAATAATTGCTGTTGCAATTGCTATAATTATCATTGCTATAGAAAAGGCTATCTCCCCTTTCCACTTTAATACTGACGCTATAAATATCATTGTAACAAATGACATTATATATAATAGTACTGCTATAGATGTTCCTAAGGCTCTTTTTTTACCATTATCTTCCTTTATTTCTATTTCTGTTTTTATAACTGGTTTATTTCCCGTTAATAATTCATCACTACCTATATTATATAATGTGCAGATTGGAACTATTTTATCAAGATCTGGTACTGACTGATCAGTTTCCCATTTTGAAATAGTTTGACGAGATACTCCTAATTTATCTGCAACCTCTTCTTGTGATAATCCAGCTTCCTTTCTTAGTTTTAATAATCTTTCTCCTAATTTTTCCATAAAATTTCTCCTTCTTTTGCGTTAATTATATGAAATATATTAGTTGCATTCTACCAATCTAAATTGGAAATTTGTCAACTTTAGTTAACATTTACTATATTTTATCATAAAAAAGACTATCTAATGATAGTCTTTTGATTATTTATTCTTTCCATGACAATTCTTAAATTTAAGTCCTGAACCACATGGCGTTTAATCGTCTCTATTTATTATTTATTATCATTTTTTTTAAATCATCGCTATTAATTATCAATATATCACTCAAAAATTTTGCTTTGTAAAAAAACAGTATCTAAAAAGGTATCTAAAATTTGAATATTTTAATAAACTCGATGATCGTTTTATATAAAACATTACAATCATCGCAATTTTTAAATTCTACTTAAAAATATTATCTAATTTTTCTTTAATTTGATCTTTACTAAATGGTTTAGCAATATAATCAATAAATCCTTCAGACATATATTTTTCTTTAGCACCTGCTACTGCATCTGCTGTTAAAGCTATT
>OMQW01000035.1 GCA_900313345.1 uncultured Eubacteriales bacterium | reverse complement strand
GAAGTTTAAAGGCATCATTTAGTGATAATTATGATGCTAGATTTAATGCGGTTAAAAAAGCCCCTCTGTTACTTTTGGATGACATAGGCGCTGAAAGTGTTACAAGCTGGAATAGAGATGAGATTTTATCTTCAATTCTTCAGTATAGGATGGACATGGAAATGCCAACATTCTTTACATCCAACTTAACTTTAGAAGAACTGGAAGAACACTTAGGAGAAAGTTCTAATGCATCTAAAGTAAAAGCTAGAAGAATAATTGAAAGAATAAAAGAAGAAGCTAAAGAGCTAACACTAGTAAGTGAAAATAGGAGGAAGTAAAAATGAGTGAGAGCATAAATCGTAAGAACTTTAAAGGAATAGAAAATTTAGGAACATTAAATGAAGCAAAGATAAAAGAATTAACAAAAGAATATTCAAATAATCATATAACTAATTATTTGTTTGATTTAATGAGAAATTATCTAGAAAACTACAAAGGTAAACAAACGGAAATAACTCTCATAAATTTAATAGAATATACTAAAGAAGTATTAGATGTAAATCCATCTATAAATAGAAAAAGTATATTAAAGAAACTAAAGAAAATCTATGAAAAAATAGATGAAATGTTAAAAAGTAAAAATCTTCCAAAAGAATATTATAAAGATTTAAATAAACTAACAAAAAAATTAGATGATCTATATGAATATATAGAAAATAATGAATCAAAAACATATACATATGTAGAAAAAATACTAGAAACACATAATATAGATTATTGTGAAAGAGTAGTTAGTACAACAACAGGTATCGTAAATATAAAAGATAAAAGAGGAGTATCCCTATTTAATAATATATGTTCAAGATATTTAGAATGTGTAAATGATATAGAAAACTCTAAAGACGATTTAGTATATTATAATAACTTATTAAATATATTAAGTTCTAAAGAAGCATTTAAACTATCAGATGTTGAAAAAAGAAATATATTAAGTAAAACAAAAGACTATATTAAATGTTTAAATGCTAAAGATAAAAATTATAAAGAAAAATTATTTTATTTAAATAGTTTAGTAACATTCTTAGAAACAAAAGCAATTACTAAAGAAGCCTTATTAAATGATTTATCAAAAAAATATAATGTATCAGTAACATTTAGTACTGACCTAGTAGATAATATATATTTATCTAAATCAGAATTTGATGAAAGAGTAGAATTACATAATCATATAATATCACTTGATTCTCCAAACACTAAATTAGTAGATGATTGTATTTCATGTGATAAACTTTCGAATGGTAATTATTTAGTTGGTGTACATATAGTAGATATATTAGGATTAACAGAAATTGACTCTAATTATATTAGTGAGGCTTTAAAAAGAGTTGAATCAATTTATTTAGATAAAAATACTAGAAACAATTTATTTCCAGATAATGTTTTATATAAAGCATCTTTATCACAAAATAATAAAAGACTAGCAAATAGTTTCTTCTTTGAAATGACACCAGAAAAAGAAATAGTAAGAATGAAACTATTAAAAACTGTAATAACTAATCAAGATCAAACAGACTTTAAAAAAGCAGACAGTGATATAAGAAAAAATCTTGGTGGAGATACATTAGATAATCTAAGAGAACTATTAGGTAGAAGACTAGGTAATAATACAGATAATATAGTTTCTTATCTATCAAGACTAGTAAATTCACAAGTAGCAATATATTGTTTTAATCATGATTATCCAATATTATATGTACAAGATAGACTAGAAGAAGAAAAAGAAAATAAAGAACTATTTACATTTCTAAAAAACAATAGAAAATCATTTACTGAATCAGACTATAAAGCATTACAAAATTCTTTATCTTCTGCAAAACCAAAAGAATTTTATAGCCTAGAACCAGAACTTATTGGATATAACAAAAGAGTATATGCAACAGTAACATCGCCATTAAGACGATCAGTAGATATACTAAATAATTATGTATTAGAAAGATGTTATTTTGATGAACCAAGTAAAGATGATATAAAACTATTAAGAAAATTCTTACATGAACAAAGCGAATATATAAATATGCAAAAACTAAATATAGAAAACTTTACAAGAGCCTTTGAAGCACATAAAGAAAAGATAAAAATAAATGATTAATAGATAGTGTAAACTATCTATTATTTTATTTATTTTATCTTATTTTTTTGATATATCTTATTTAAGGTAGAAGATTATATGAAGAATAAGAAATATTTAGTACTAATATTAGTAGTTATTTCAGTAGTTTTAGTTGCACTAGGAGTAACATTTGCTTC
>OMQW01000009.1 GCA_900313345.1 uncultured Eubacteriales bacterium | reverse complement strand
TCATATTTTTTTCATATTTATCCACAAAAACCACATCCATAATAATCAAATTTATCTATCATTTTACCATTTTCTACTAATAAATCCCATAAATTAGAAGTACAGTATCCACATTTATGAGATAATTAGTATCTAGTTTTCTTTTATATATTGTTCTAGTTCTGAAAGTTTTATTTTTTTTACCAAGATTATGAACATAGATTTCATTTGAATAATTAAATGCTAGATAGAGTTTATTTTTAATAATAATTCTATGTTGTTCAATATAAGTTAAATTAGTATGTTCTATCTTCCTAATACTTCCATTTTCTATGATAGGATTAGTATTACAAAAATCACATATAACATTTAATCTAGAAACTAAAGATTCATCAATATCAATTTCTTCTTTAATTATTTTTACCATAGACAAATCCTTTCTATGATTTTTCTGATACAACAAAAAAAATCAATCATTTCTGATTGATTCTATATATCAAAGTTCGAATAGTTCGAACAGATTCGCCATTGGTGGAGATGAGGAGAATCGAACTCCTGTCCAAAAATATCGCTACATAAATATCTACAAGCTTAGTTAACTAATAAATTTCATATATTATCAATTAATTAACGAAATAAATAATATACTAGTCAAAAATTTTAGACTATCAGTCTAGACAAACTAATAGCTTAACTTACTAAATCAAACCCTATTAAATTACGTAAGTGATAATTTAAAGGATTGCATTCCCTATATTAGATTAGGCAAAAGCAACAGCTTGGTTTCCACCAAAGATGTTGTTGAATGCGTTTTTAATTTTATTTGCGTTTATTTTTGTTTAGTCTGTAACGTAAACTACTCGGCTGCAATTCATGCTAAAATATTCCTGTCGAAACCATTACATCCCCACACAAATTATATCATATAAATAAAATTATGCAATTGTTAATAATTAAGGAACTTAAAAGAATCTATAACCTCACTCATATATTTACGTGGAGCACTAGAATATATAAATTTATTATTATCAATAACATACTCACTATAAATATATTTATTAGCAAAAATATAGTAAGTAATATTATTTTTTTTATTTATATCTATATTTTTAACGCCTTTAGTCATCTTTTTAACAGTCTTAACTGCCTCTTTATGATTTTTAAATACATTATAAGTAACTATAAAATGATCATTAACTGCAACATAACTATTAACTCCAATATCAGTAACAACAAAATTATTCTTTTCCATTACTTTTTGAAAATTAACTTCTTTTTTACTAAAAAGAAATAATATTAAAAGTAAAAGTATAATTATAATACTAATAATTATACTTACTAATTTTATTGTTTTCCCTTTTGATGTCTCGCTCTTTAATACTTTCTCTTTTATCATAAGTTTTCTTTCCTTTACAAACACCAAGTTCAACTTTAATTTTTTCACCTTTAAAATAAAGTTTTAAAGGAATTATTGTTAATCCCTTTAATTTTATATCATTATTTATTTTTTTTATTTCATTTTTATGAAGTAGTAATTTTCTATCTCTAGTTTCTGATAAATTCCAAATATTTCCTGCATCATAATTAGAAATAAACATATTTAAAAGGTAAACCTCATTATTTCTAATAAGACCATAACTATCTTTTAAATTACATTTACCTGCTCTAATAGATTTAATTTCACATCCATTAAGTGCAATACCTGCTTCATATTTATCAATAACGAAATAATTATGAGTAGCAATCTTATTAAGTATTTCCATGAGTTACCTCCTTATATTAATCTAATTTTTTAATAATTTTAAAATCAATTATTTTATCTTCTTTACTAGCTCTAACAACTTTAATTCTAACTCTATCACCTAAAGAGTATTTAACATGATTCTTTTCACCAGTAAGAGTCATTCTATCTTCATCATAATTATAGAAATCATCCATATCTTTAATAGGAACTAAACCTTCAATTAAATTATCAAGTTCAACAAATATACCAAAGCTCAATACAGAAGAAATCATACCATCGAAGTCTTCTCCAATATGACTTTCCATATATTCAGCCATCTTCATATCGTCTACTTCTCTTTCACAATCTACAGAAGCTCTTTCTCTATCAGATGAATGTTGTGCAACATATTCAAGTTTATGTTCATACATATTTATAGTTTGATCATCTAACTTATGATCAAATAAATAAGTATGTAATAATCTATGAACAGTAGTATCTGGATATCTTCTAATTGGTGATGTAAAGTGTGTATAACACTTAGAAGCAAGACCAAAATGTCCCACGTTTTGAGTTTTATAAACAGCTTTTTGCATACTTCTAAGTAAAAGAGTAGATAAAACTTTAAACTCAGGTTTATCATCAAGAGAATCAATTAAACTTTGGACCATTTTTGGATTAATATCTTTTATATTACCATTAACATGATAACCAAGCATACTAACATAATTTAAGAATCCTTTAATTTTTTCTTCTTTAGGAGTTTCATGAACTCTATAAATAAATGGTAAATTCATAAAGTAAATATGAGTAGCAACACATTCATTAGCTGCTATCATAAAGTCTTCTATAAGTTTTTCTCCAGCACCTCTATCTCTTAAAACAACATCTAAAGGTTTACCATTTTCATCAACAATTACTTTAGCTTCATCAATATCAAAATCAATATAGCCACGTCTTACTTTCATTTTACGTAATATTATTGCAAGTTCTTCCATAAGTCTTAAATCTTTTTCAAATTCTTGATAACCTTCTGGAACAATATTCTTTTCTAAAATACTATTAACATTCTTATATGTCATTTGTTTTCTAGATCTAATAACACTAGGAAAAATATCATAATTAATTTGATTACCTTTGTTATCAAATTCCATAACACAACTAATAGCAAGTCTATCTACTCCAGGATTTAAAGAACAAATCCCATTAGAAAGTTCATGAGGGAGCATAGGTATAACTCTATCAACTAAATAAACAGAAGTTCCTCTCGCCATAGCTTCATTATCAAGTGGAGATCCTTCAGTAACATAATGAGAAACATCTGCAATATGTACACCAAGTTTATAATTGCCATTTTTAAGTCTTTCTATAGAAATAGCATCATCAATATCTTTTGTATCATCACCATCTATAGTAAAGATTGTAGTATCTCTTAAATCAGTTCTATCACTAAGTTCTTCTTCTAAAACTTGATTAGGTAGTTTTCTAACTTCAAGTTTAACATCATCTGGAAATTCAGTATTAATATTATACTTTTTAACAATAGATAAAATATCAACTCCTGGATCATTCTTATGACCTAATATTTCAACAACTTCTCCTGTATATGCTAAATTATTAATTTTCTTTAATAATTTAACAACAACCTTATGACCATCAACAGCATTTAAACTATGTGCTTTATCAACTTGTATTTGAAGTTTTATCTTATTATCATCAAGAGTAATATATCCAGTATCTTTCTTAAAATTAATTTCACCTATATAAGTATCTGAACTTCTTTCAACAATTCTTACTACTCTACCCTCAAGTTTTTGAACATTTCTTTTAGAAATTAATTCAACTAAAACAATATCATTATGAATAGCTCCATTCATATTATCTTGACTAACATAAACATCTTCAGGATTATCATCTATATCAACAAATCCAAATCCTTTTTTATTAGCTCTCATAATACCACGTAATAAATGACTATCTTTTAAAAGCATATATTTATCTTTATTAGTATGATACACAACAGCTTCTTTTTCTAAACTAGTTAAAGTATCAAGCATTTCTTTAACTTCTTCTGGCTCAATTAAATTAAGCATATCTTCAATTTCATATGCACTAAGAGCTCGATCACTATTACTAAGTATTGTTATTAATTCATCCCTCATTATTTTTCACCTTCCTAATAATTATAGCAAAAATAAAAGACTTATAAAAGTCTTAAAATGAAAGTACTAAACATATTACAAAGAAAGCAAGTCCAAGTATCATAGTAGCTCTACTTATAACAAGTTCAGAACCTCTTTCTTTTCTCTCTTTAAATAAATCACTATTACCAGAAGATATAATTTGAGCAGGTCCTTCAGCTTTACCACTTTGTAAAAGTACAAGTAATATTATTAATATTGAAAGTATAATTAATAAAGTCTCCATATTGTGCCTCCTAAAAAACTAGTATTATATTAACATATTTTAAATAATATATCAATTAATTATTATTTATTTCCTCTTCTATTCTTAATAATTCATTATATTTACATAATCTATCAGTTCTAGACATAGAACCAGTCTTTATTTGTAATAAATTAAGTCCAACTGCTAAAGAAGCAATAGTTGTATCTTCAGTTTCACCACTTCTATGAGAAATAACTGTATTATAATTATTATCTTTAGCAAGTTTAATAGTTTCTAACGTTTCAGTAATAGTACCTATTTGATTAACTTTTATAAGTATAGCATTAGCAGCTTTCTTATTAATTCCCATCTCTAAATACTTCTTATTTGTAACAAATAAATCATCGCCAACTATTTGTACTTTAGAGCCTAATATATTAGTAATTTTATTAAATCCATCAAAATCATCTTCATATAAAGGATCTTCTATAGAAATAATAGGATATTTATTACATAAGTCAACATAATAATTAATTAATTCATCAGTATTAAGTTTTCTATCTTCACCTTTTAAATAATATAAACCATCCTTATAAAATTCTGAAGCAGCAGCATCCATTGCAAAAGAAACATCAACTCCTGGAATATAGCCAGCTCTTTTAACAGCTTCCATTAATAAATCAAAGCCTTCCATATTACTTTTTAATGAAGGAGCAAAACCACCCTCATCACCTACTGCAGTAATATAGCCCTTTTCTTTTAATAAATCCTTTAATGCATGAAAAACTTCCGAACCAACTCTAACATTTTCATGAATATTATTTTTAGTTGGAATAATCATATATTCTTGAAAATCTAAAGAATTATCAGCATGCTTACCACCATTAATAACATTCATCATAGGTCTAGGTAAAATATTACCATTACCAATATATTTATAAAGTGGCATATGATGACTTAAACTAGCCGCTTTTAATACAGCCATAGAAACACCTAAAATAGCATTAGCACCAAGTCTTTCTTTATTACTAGTTCCATCTAAATAAATCATGGCATAATCAATCTCTCTTTGATTATCAGCATCCATACCAACAACAAGTTCTTTTAAAGGCCCATTAACGTTATTAACAGCCTTTAAAACACCATTACCATTAAATCTACGATTATCATGATCACGAAGTTCTAAAGCCTCTCTATATCCCGTAGAAGCACCGCTTGGGACAGAAGCTCTACCAAGAGTACCATCTTCAAGTATACAATCAACTTCAACTGTAGGATTACCTCTAGAATCAATAATTTCTCGACCAATAATATTTTTAATCTTCATGTTTTAATTCACCAACCAATTCTTTAAATTCAGCACCTCTTACTTCACACTCTTTATATTGATCCCATGAAGCAGAAGCAGGAGAAAGCAATACAACATCTCCACTTTCCATAATTTCATTAATTTTATTAAAACTATCTTTTTGATATTCAAAAATATATGTAGGAATATTAATAGATTCACCAAAATCTTTAACTCTTTCTCTACATTGTCCAATACCAATAATGGCTTTTACATTTTTCATAAAAGGTTTTAATTCATTAAAGTCTTGTCCTCTTTCAAGTCCACCTAAAATAATAATAGTAGGATTATTAAAAGAAGCTAAAGCTATTTGAGAACATTTAATATTAGTCGCTTCAGTATCATTATAGAATCTAACACCTCTAACAGTATCAACATACTCAAGTCTATGTTCTACACCCCTAAAATTACAAATAGTATCACTAATAGATTTATTAGGAACATCAAATTCCTTACTAATCATAATAGCACCCATAATATTTTCCAAATTATGAATTCCAGGTATTTTAACATCACTAATATTCATAACCTTTTCACCATAATACATAATAGAATTATTTTCTAAATAACATCCATTTATACTCTTAGAACTAGAAAAATATTTAGTTTGACTCTTTATATTAGAAAGTCTCTTACTTAAATCAGAATCATCAATATTTAAAATACAAATATCTTCTTCATTTTGATTTCTTATCATCTTACACTTAGTTTCTTTATAATTTTCAAAACTGCCATCAAAGAAATCAATATGTGCAGGACTAAAATTAGTAATTAAACCAATATGAGGTTTAAATTCATTAAAATTAACACTTTGTTGGCAACTAACTTCCATAACAATAATATCATCTTTTTTTAGGTCATCTAAAATACTAACAAGAGGATAACCAATATTACCTGCTAGATGAACTCTTTCTTTATAATAATCATGTAAGATATTATAAGTTAAAGTTGTAGTTGTAGTCTTACCATTAGTACCAGTAATACCAATTAAAGTAACATCATTAGGTAAAAGTCTATAAGCCATTTCAACTTCATTAATTACTGGAATATTTAAACTATAAGCCTGTTTACAAAGCTTATGATCATCTTTTATACCAGGATTCTTAATAATATAATCAAAACTACTATCAATTAAATCATCAGGATGAGAACCAAAAATAAGTTTAACTCCTAAATCCTCTAATTCTTTAATTTTAATTTGATCTTGCTTTTCAATAGAACCACCATCATTTAAAATAACAGTATTCCCTCTTTTTGCAAGATATTTAGCAGCAGCATAACCACTTCTAGCCATACCAATAACTAATATTTTATTATTTAAAAACATACATATCACCTCTTATTATTATACTATTAAATTATTGAGAAAACAAATATTAGATGTTATAATAAATATATATTGTAAAGGAGTGAGTTAAATGCAAATAATTACTTTAAGTGAACAAGAATTTGAAAATTTTGCCAAAAACCATAAATATCGTAATTATTATCAATCAATAGAATATGCAGAAGTAATGAAAAATATGGGATTTGAAACTCACTTTATAGGTATTAAAGATTCAAAACTAATAGGAGCGTCATTATTAATATATAAAGAAGTATTTATGGGTAAAAAAATAGCATATGCTCCAAGAGGTCTTTTATTAGATTATAGCAATAAAGAAAAATTAATAGAAATAACAGAAAAAATAAAGGAATTATTAGGTAATCAAGGTTTTATATTATTAAGAATAGATCCATACATACCTGCAACTATAAGAGATAATAAAGGTAAAATAACCAATTTAAATAATGAAATAAATAATATAATGATAAATATTAAATCAGCAGGTTTTAAATATAAAGGGCAAAATAAAGGTTTTGAAAATGAACAACCTAGATATGAGTCTATAAAATTATTAAATGATACAACTATAAATTTATATAATAATATGAATAAAAGAATAAAACACAAAATCACAAGAGCAAGAGGTTGTGGAATTACAATTTCAGAAGATAAAACAAAAAATATAAGTGAACTTTATAATTTTATAAAAGATAAAAAAATATTTAACAAAAAATATTTAAATGAAATAGTAAAACAGTTTCCAACTAGTCAAGTATATTATGCGGTATTAAATACAGATTCATTTGTAATAGAATCAAAAAAAAGATATGAAAGCGAACTAGAAAGAAATAATAATTTAGCTAAAAAAATACAAAATATAGGAAAAAAGAATAATAAAATATTAAATATGAAAATGGAATCTGATAGACTAATAGATGTATATAAAAATGACTTAGTACTTGCAACTAAACTATTAAAAGAATATCCAAAAGGTTTAATAATAAGTGGATTATTAACAATCGATTATAATAATTCGAGATATATAATAGCAGAAGGTTATAACAAGAATTTTTCCCATCTAAATAGTAATTATTTACTAAAGTGGTATTTAATAGAAAAATCAAAAAAACAAAACCTAAATTATATAAATATGAATGCGTTATATGGTAATTTTGAAAAAAAGAATATATATACAAACTTAAATAATGCGAAATTAGAATATAACAGTATACCTATAGAATATATAGGAGAATTTGATTTAATATTAAATAATATAAATTATTCAATGTATCAAGCATTCAGTAAAAACAAAAGCTATCAATTTAAAAGGGATCTTATATAAACTAGTCAATTAAAAGTAGACAGATTAAAAAGAGATTCATTAAAACCCTGATTCAGTTTTATACTGAATTGGGGTTTTATAATTTAATGCATAACTTGGTCTTTCATTATTGTAATAATCAATGTATAATTTAATTAGATTTGGAACATCTTCGGAATGTTTCAAATTAAAATCTATAAACAATTCTTCTTTAATCCAACCATTTAATGATTCGTTTACTGGATTATCTGTAGGTGTTCCAGCTCGACTCATTGAACGTTGAATATTAAATTCATTAAGAAGATTGTTGTATGACTTAGAAGAATAAACAGAACCTTGATCAGTGTGTAATATAATAGGTTCTTCAATTTGTTCTTCTTTTATTTTATTTAAAACTTGATTTAATCCATCATAATATGATTTTATGTTTCCTTTTCTTGATGATAAACCATATCCTACTATTTC
>OMQW01000034.1 GCA_900313345.1 uncultured Eubacteriales bacterium | reverse complement strand
GCAACTATCATTAATCCACTAGTATCTTTATCTAATCTATGAACTATTCCTGGTCTTAAATTCTTAGTTTTTTCTTTATTAAGATAAAATAATACAGCATTTACTAAAGTATGATTATAATTGCCTGGT
Organism: uncultured Eubacteriales bacterium; assembly: GCA_900313345.1. GTDB lineage: Bacteria > Bacillota_I > Bacilli_A > RF39 > UBA660 > UBA2730. Next base: position 20,374 of record OMQW01000034.1, on the reverse strand, counting down.
GCAGGATGGACAACCATTCCACTTTCTTTATTAATTATCATAAAGTAATCATCTTCATATACAATATCTAAATTTATATCTTCTGGTTCTATATCTATAGTAAAGTCTAAAGAATCATTTATTATAATGTTATCATTTTCTTTAACTTTATAACTTGCTTTTTCTTTTTTACCATTTACTAATATTTTATCTTCATCTATTAATTTTTCTATTTTGCTTCTAGATATATCAGTTTTACTACTTATATATTTATCTAGTCTGATATTACTTTCTTCTACTTTTAATTCTATCATTTACATCACTTCCTATATTTATTATTAATAATATAATAACTCCTATTACAACATAAGAATCTGCTATATTAAATATTGGATATTTATAGCCAAAAATATTAAATCCTAAAAAGTCTACAACTTTTCCAGTTAATATTCTATCAACTAAATTACCTAATAGTCCACTAATAATTAATAATATATATATTCTTTCTTTATTTTTTGATGTAGTTAGATATTTAATTAATATTATTAAAAAAACTATACTTAATATTATTAATAATATTCTTTTACCTTCTAATATAGAAAATGCTGATCCAGTATTTTTTACATATGTTAAATAAAAGAAATTATTAATTATATTTTTTACTTCTAAATAATTTAATTTATAACTTATAAGTACTTTAGATATTTGATCTATTAATATTAATATTATAATTAAAAATAAATCTTTATTCTTCATTTTTATCTCCATTTAATTTTATTAAATTATTAATTATTATTTGATATTTATTTAGTCTTTTTTCTACTGTTCCATTTACTTTAATTATGTCTTTTTGCTTAATATTAATTCTTTCATATACTTTAGGAAATGCTATAAAATCAAGTTTAGATGTTTCATCACTTGCTTCTATAAATGCCATAGTATCTCCATTTTTTGTTTTAACTTCTCTTATTCTTTCAACATATACTAAAGTATTTATATTTTTAGTAATAAATTTATTTATACTATTTAATAAAATAATATCTTTATTATCATTTAAATATTTTGTTACTGGATGACCTGTTAAATAAAAGCCTAATAATAACTTTTCTTTTTCTAATTCTTCATTATTACTATATTCACTTTTTATTTCTATTTCTGGTTTCATTAACATATTACTATCTAGATCTTTAGATAGTTCTGCATAATTATATAAGTTATCTAAGTTTTCTATTAAAGTCTTTTTATTATAATTATACTTTCTAAATGATCCTGTTAATATTAAAGATTCTATAGTTTTTTTAGATATATTATTTTTTGCGAGAGCGACTATTACCTCATATATATCTTTATAATTATTTTCTCTTGATTTCATTATTTCAGTTGATGCTATTTCACCTACTTCTTTAATACATGAAAGTGGCATATAAAGAGTATTATCTATTAATTCATATTTATTTGTACTAATATTTATTTCAGGCATTACTACTTTAATATCTTTTGATCTAGCTTCTTTTATATATTCTTCTGTTTTCTTAGCATCCCCTATTACATTATCTAATAAGTTTTTATAAAATATTTCTTTATAATATGTTTTAAAATATGCTAGACGATATGCTATTGTACTATATGCTACTGAATGTGATCTATTAAATCCATAACCTGCAAATGCTAATATATTACTAAATAATTTTTTAGCATCTTTCTCACTATGCCCTTTTTCAATACTTTTTTTAATAAATTTTTCTTCTTCTCTTTGTAATAACTCTAATTTCTTTTTAGACATTGCTCTTCTTAAAATATCAGCTTCTCCTAAAGTATATCCTGCATATATATTTGCTGCTGCAATTATTTGTTCTTGATAGATAAATATTCCATAAGTATTTCTTAATACTGGTTCTAAAGACATATCAATATATTCTACTTTTTCTAATCCTTTTTTTCTTTTAATATAAGTATCTATATTCATGCTTGGTCCTGGACGATATAGTGCAATTGCTGCAAAGATATCTTCAAATGTATCTGGATTTAATTTCATTAAGAAGTTTTTCATTCCTTCACTTTCAAATTGGAATATTCCTACAGTATCACCATTTTTAAATATATCTAAAACTTTTTTATCATCTAGAGGAATCTTATAAAAATTTATATTTTTATTATAATATTTATTTATATCATCTATGATATTAGATATTACTCTTAAGTTCTTTAAACCTAAAAAGTCCATCTTTAATAATCCCATATCTTCTAGATATAATGATTCATAACTTGCTAAATAATTATTATCATTTTTTGTTAGAGGGACTATTTCATTTATATCTACTTTAGACATTATTATTCCTGCAGGATGCTGTGATATATGTCTTTTTAATCCTTCTATTTTAATTGCTATTTTAAATAGTTTTTTTAGACTATCATCGCTTTCTATAGTAGTTCTAAAATTAATATTTTCTTTATATATAGTTTTTAAATCATCTTTAGAGTTACCCATTTTTTCAATTAAAGCATCTATTTTATATATTGGTATATTTAAACATCTTCCTGTATCTCTTAGTACTTGTTTTGATGCTAGTGTACCAAATGTTACTATTCCTGATATTTTACTTTCTCCATATTTTTCTTTAACATAATTAATTACTTCTTCTCTTTTATCATCTGGAAAATCCGTATCAATATCTGGCATAGTTTTTCTTTCTGGATTTAAAAATCTTTCAAATAATAAATCATACTTAATAGGATCTATTTCAGTTATACCTAGCGAATATGCTACTAAGCTTCCTGCTGCAGAACCTCTTCCAGGTCCTACTAATATATTATTTTTTTTAGAATATGCTATAAAATCATATACTACTAAAAAGTAATTAACAAAACCCATTTTATTAATAACATCTAATTCATACATTAAACGTCTTTGATAAGTTTCATTAACATTACCTTCTAATCTTTTATTTAAACCTTTAATAGATAAACTCTTTAAATAAGTAAAACTATCTATATTATCAACTTTATATATTGGAAGTAAATTTTCTTTCTTTGGAAAAATGATATTACATGAATCTAATATTTTATCAATATTATTTAATCCAAGTCTATCTGTATAATCGTAAATATTATCTTCTATTAAGTTATGTTCTTTTAAATCATAATTAATTTCATCAGATATCTTTTTACCATCTCTTATTAAATATAAATATTCTAAGTATTTATAATCATCATTTAATAAGTATAAACACTCTCTAAAAAACACTACATTATTAGTAATTAATAAAGCTTTTTTTAACTCTTCTTTATTACTATAACCTATATATATTTCTTTAAAGATATCTTTTAAATTATTAAAACTATTTATTGAATCAAAATATAATACACATATTAAATCTTCATTATATTTCTTTAAATCTTCTATTTCTACTTCTCTTTCATTTTGAATAGTAGATAGCTTTATCATATTTTGATATCCTTTATATGATTTTGCATAAACATTTATTTTAAAACTACTATTTATATTTAAACCTAGAACACTTTTAATATTATTTTTTTCACATAAATCTTTAAATTTCATAGCACCATACATATTAGTATCTGCTATTACTAATCTATCTAGATTATATTTTTTAGCATAGGTAATAATATCTTCTAATCTTATTAAACTACTTAGTAAATTATATTCTGTCTTAATGTTTAACATATTATCACCTACCTTTATCTATTTAAATAATTTTCTTATATATAATATTATAAGAGAAAGTTTATTAGTAAAATCTAATAAAAATAAATTAAATTTATTATATTTTAAATAATTAATTACATAATATCTTTGACTTTCTTTTAATATTTTATATTTATTTATATTAGTTATATTTTTATCTATAGTTACTGAATGATTATGAATTATTTCAGTATCTAATTCTACTGCTTCATAATATTTAGTTTTTTCTAGTTTCTTTGATAGTATATTTTCTTCATAATATAATTTAGTATTTTCATCAAAGAAATTTATTTCTTCAAGAGCTTTTGAATTAACTAAAAAGAAGCATCCTGATACTACATCTACTTTCATAATATTATCTTTATAATAACCTTCTTCATAGTTTAAATATTTATTTCTATAGTATCTGCTTATTAATGGGATATTAAATAGTATTTCCTTACCTACTGTTGGTATGGGCCATCCTTTACTTATTACTCCATGTGTATTAATAGTAGGTGCTAGAACTCCTATATTCTCTTTTAAATTACTATTTAGTTTTTTTAAAGTTTCTTCATCTTTTATTATTATATCTGAGTTTGAAAAAATAATATTTAATTCTTTATAGTCATTTATTAAATATTTAGATCCTTTATTTAATCCACTTGCATAACTTCTATTGTTGTTTTTTATTATTTCTATATTTTTATCTTCTAACTTCTTTAATTTATTAAAACTATTATCAGTACTATTATTATCTACTATTACTATTTTATTTATTGCTTTATAGTCTTTTATATTATCTAATAATATTTTAGTTGATTCATAATCATTATAATTTATTATTACAAAACCTAATTTTTTCATATTTCTTTCCTCTTTATATATTATAACAAAATTATATTATAAAAAAAAGGACATAAGTCCTTAGTTATATATTATAAGTTCATGTTCTGCTCTAGTTACACCTACATATAATAGATTTCTTTCATTCTTTCTATAAGAGTTTATACGATCATTATAAACAATTACTCCACCAAATTCTAAGCCTTTAGATAGATATGCAGGGACTATTACAATACTCTTATTAAATCTTGTTGCGCCTTCTTCTAGAAGTGTTATATCTTTATTATTTAATAAATTATATAATTTTTTAGCTTCTATATCATCTTTAGTTATAATTGCTATCTCTTTATAATTATTAGATAAATATGCTAAATCTTCTTCTAGACTAAGTTTTAAGTTAGAAACATTTTTTCTTACAATTACTTCTTTTCCTGTTTTGTTTCTAATAGCGTTTACATGTTTTAGATTTAATACTTTGTTAGAAAAATCTATTATTTCAGGGGATGATCTATATGTTTTTAATAATTCTATATAGTTAGTTTCTCCTTTAAATAATTTATTTAATATTTCTAAAGTATCATAATGATAATAAGGATTAATATTTTGATTAACATCTCCTAATATAGTAAAGTTTGCTTTTTTAAAGACATTTTTTAATATAACATACTGAAGTATATTATAATCTTGAGCTTCATCTACTACTACTTCTTTAATTAATAAGTCTGTTTTATATCCTTCAAGTTTACCTTTAATAAATGTTAATAATAAAGCATCTTCATATCTTGCTACTTTTCTATTAATAAAACTATCTACTTCTTTTTCAGATATCTTTTCTTTACAATATTTACTAAAGAAGAAATCTTTATATATTTCTTTATAATCTTCTTTAAAGTTTATTGAAGAACTTATTAATTTTCTAAAAGCTGCTTTTTTCTTTTCTGTTCCTTTATAATAAGTTTCTGATAATTTAGTTGCTATTTCATCTAGTCTTTCAAATAATGGGAAATTATCATATTTATAGTGTAAATAATTATTAAGTGTATCTATATCTATTTCATTTTTATCTAATACTATTGGTTTAATAAACATGGCATTTTCTTCAAATTCATGGATATATTTTATTAAATCTTTTAGTATTCTATCACTTTGTTTATATTCAACTAATTTAGCATTATCTTCTTCTTTTTTATAATATCTTGCTAAGAAGGTAGTATAGGGTTCTACATCATTATATTCTTTTAAGAAATGAGCGAGATATTCATGGAAAGTTAATTCTTTAGTATTAGATTCTCCTAGTGATGGAAGAACTGTACTAATATATTCTGAGAAGATATTATTAGGAGAAAATATTAATATATTAGATGCTTTTAAATCTTCTAAGCGATATAAAAGGAATGCTATTCTATGAAGAGCGACTGTTGTTTTACCTGATCCTGCTATTCCTTGAACTATTAAATTGTTACTTGTTAAATCTCTTATAACTTTATTTTGTTCTTTTTGGATGGTATTTACTATACTTTTTAATTTATCATTATTAGAGTCATTTAATACTTCTTGTAAATAATCATCTGTAATATTCATTGAATTATCAAAGACATTTACTAAGTTATTATTTTCTATCTTATATTGTCTTTTTCTTAATAAGTTACCAAATACTTCACCACTTGGTGAGTCATATTTACATGGACCTTCTTCATAATCATAATATAAACTACATATTGGACTTCTCCAATCATATAGTATATTATCTAGATTTTCATCTTTTAAATAAGTCATTGATATATAAATATTATCTTTATCACCATCTTCATCTTCAAAGATAATAGATGCAAAATATGGTTTGTTTTTTATTTTATTAAGTTTTTTAAAGTAATTAAAGCTTTGCATGTTTTTAGCATGTTCTAGTGTTGTCTCTTCTAATGCACTACTTATGTCAGCATTATCAAATGAATGAAAATCTTGCCACATCATCTTTTGAAATTCTTTAAAGTTTTCTTCATCTTCTTGCACTTTAAAACCCAATTCATTTAATTTATTATTTACTTTATTTGTTACAAATTTTAATTTATCTATTTCTTTTAGATATTCTTCTTTTGTAAGCATTTAATCACTTCCTAGCATACTTTATCATTTTAACATAGATTATTTTTTTAATATAGATTAGGCTTGTAAAGAAGTGTAAAAGAAAAAGAAGAAACTTATTCAGTATCTTCTGTTTTTGTTTTTTCTGCATCATGATTATCTTCGTCTTCTTCTTTTTCAGTTTTTTCTTCTTTTTCAGTTTTTTCTTCTTTTTCAGTTTTTTCTTCTTTTTCTGTTTTTTCAATTTCTTTATTTTCAGTCTTTGTTTCTTGTTTAGTTTCTGTAGTTGCTACCCCTCCTGAATTAGATAATGTTAGAACAACTGATCCTTTTACTTTGTCAACTCTTTTACTTGCTGGCATACTTTGATTTACTACATAACCTGATGAACCTTTAAATGTTATACTTATTCCTAAACTATTAGCTTTCTTTATAGCATTATCTTTAGACATTCCCACAAAGTTAGGTACTAGTTTATATAAATAATTTGTTTTATATGGACCATATCCAATAGTTTCTTTTTCATATTCATTATTTATAGAAAATTCAAATTCTTTTGTATCATCATGTCCTATTAATTCTAGGTTTTCTTTCATAGCCTTTATAATTTCTTTTTGACTATCTTTATTTGGTATGTAATCCCATAAAATCATACGAGCATTTTCATCATAAATCATTTCTCCATCACCTTGTAAGTAAAGTGGTTGGATATTTACTATATCTGCTTCATCTTTTGCTAAGTCATTAGACATAATATCTTCTGCTATATTATAAAATGATAATATTTGGCTTTGTGTGAAGTTTGTATCTAAATTATTAGATATTGTGTTTAATATATCTAAGAATTTAGTTGCACTCTTAACATTTTTTAATTTGTTTATTAAGGCTTTTATTACTAATTGTTGATTTTGACCTCTTGCTAAATCTCCACCTGCTAATTCTTTACGGTCTCTTGATAGTACTAATGCTCCTTCTCCATCTAGATGTTGCATACCACCATCTATACATACTTTGCCTGTTCTATCTGATGAATCTGTACATAATTTCTTAGGAACTTCAACATCTATACCACCAACAGCATCTACTAAGTGTACTAAACCTTTAAAATTTATTTTGGCATAATAATCAATATCGATATCAAAATATTCTTCTAGTGTTTTAATCATACAATCAGAACCATATGCTGCACTATGGGTTATTTTATTTTCTGCTTTAGAAGACCAACATGCTATTGGTACATAACTATCACGAGGTACTGAAAGCATTGTTGCGTTTAATGTTTTTGGATTAAATGTTACTAATATGATTGAATCGCCATTTGCTGCAGTATTTTTTTGTAATCCTTCGTCTGTTGAATCAACACCCATTAAAAGAATTGTAAATGGTTCTGTTACTTTTTTACCACTAGATAATCTTTTGGTTTTGCTTGATTCTTTTGCAAACTTTTTAGCTAGTTTAAGAACTACTCTTGTCTCATCTTTTATATTTTCATAAGCACCTATAGTACTATAAGTTTCTCCATAATCACTATTTATAAATATAGCATCAATATCTCCACTATATAAATCTGCAAGCATTTCTTGATAACTAGAATATTTCTTTATAGTATTATAATCATCTAATTTATATTTTTTTATTATTTCTTTAGGTATTATATAACCTTCTTTAGATGTCTTATCTTTTAGAATGGCAATTTTATTGTTTTTAAAATCTTTTACTTTCTTAATCTTACTATCTTTCATTACAACAAGACTTGTTTCATAAGTTAAAGTACTTTTATTAAATGATCCTAGGAATAAATAAGCATATGTTACTACTCCTGCAAATACTAAAGTAATTATAAAGTATATTAATTCTATAATTAATAAAGCTTTATTCTTATAAACTTTTTTTGCTTCTTTATTAAATCTTTTTTTTGTTTTTATAATAAACAATAATAGAAGTATAACTAATAGTCCTATTCCAAAACTTATATATTTTTCAAAGCTTTCAATTACTGTTAACATTAATAAATCATAAATTGATATAACAGTTGTTATTGTTAATAAAATAGTTAGAGCTAATAATACATAACGTAATTTAGATTGTTTTAGTACTTCTTTATTCTTCATCTAAATCACCTTCTTTGCTTAATTCAACTATTGTTAGTTTCTTACCATCATGTACTAGTGTTAGATAAGATTCATGCTGGTAGTTTTTAAATGATGAATCATTTTTATATTCCCAAGTTAAGTGAACTTTATAGCCTTCAGTATCAGAAGTCTCATTATATGTAAATGCAGTGTTTTCTACATCTAATACTTTTACTTTACTTACTTCTGGTAATTTAGTTTTTCTATCTCCATATAGGTTACTTTCTAAGTATTTATAATAAGTATTTTCTGCTTTTTCTAAGAAGTCTACTTTTGCATTATCATTAACAAAGTCTACCCCACCAACATCAGTTTTAGCTTTCTTATCATCTAAAGAGTAAAAATCTATTACAAATAGTTTACTTATACTTTTTGCATATTTTTTTTCATCAACTTTTTTTTCTTTTAAAATTTTTTCTAAATTTTTAAATTCTTTTTGATATGCATTATTTTTAGAATCTTTTAGAACATATCCATAGTCATTAATCTTTGTTAATACAACTGATTTCTTTATACTTCTATTATTATAGAAGAAGAAGTAATAAATTACTCCTCCTAATAATACTAAAAAGAAGATAAAGAGAATGATTTTAGCTTTCTTTTTTAACTTCACTTTCTTCGCCTCTTTTATTTTTTATTTTTTTCTTCTTCTTTTTTAGCTAGATCATATACTATTAGATTATTAGATACTTCTAGCAATTTACTAGCATATTCACTATTTTTTTCAATATAATCTTTTTCTATTGCTTCTCCACTATTTAGTGCTAAATATTCACTCTTTTGAGAGTTGTAATATACTTTATTTGTTAACCAGTTTCCTGTTGGGAATACTACTATATTATTATCTTTAATATTAAATATATCATGTCCTAGAGCATATTTACTAGGTTTAACTCCTAACATATTTGCAAGAGTTGGCATAGCATCATACATACCCATAACATCTGTTATTTCTTTTTGGTATTTATGGTCTTTTGTCCAAATAATAAATGGAACTTTACGATATAACTCGTATTGATAACTATCAAAGTTAAAGTATGTTTGATCACTTTCATCTTTTATTCCATCTGTTTCTTTATCATAGTTAAATAATCTAACATAATCTTTTTGAGGAAGTCTTGCATCATGATCACCATATATTACTAATATTGTATTATCAAGCAATCCTGCTTCATCTAATTCATTAATTAAATCACCTATAGCACTATCTGCATAATGAACTGATTTAAAGTAATTACCTAATTTTGTTCCTTCCATATATGGATATACTTTTTCTTCTGTTGTTCCATCTTCATTAGTTACTGTTTCTTTAATATTTACATCATATTCGCCATATTTATCCACTTCAGAGAATGGGGTATGATTTGAAAGCATAATTAATAATCCATAGAATTTATCATGTTCTTCTTTAATTTTCTTTAGTTTTTCTACTGATTGAGAGAAGAAAGCTTTATCACTAATTCCAAGGCCAATTGAGTTTTCAGGTGTTACATTGTAATCTTTTTTAGCGTAGAATCTTTCATATCCCATATTTTGATGCATTGCACGTCTGTTCCAGAAATCAGCATTGTTACCATGCATACTAAATGTATAATATCCTGCATCTTGCATTATTTGAGGCATTGCTATATATTTTCTATCAAAGTATGAAACAAATGCAGTACCACTTTGTGTTGGCATTAAGCTTGTATTAAAAGTAAGTTCGGCATCACTACTTGTTCCTACACTTACTTGTGAATAATAATTAGAGAAATATAAACCTTCATGGGCTAATTTATTCATATTAGGTGATACTTCTATATCATTAAATTTCCTATCAATATTAACTGTTTGAAAGCTTTCTGCATGAATAACTATTACGTTTTTACCTTTAAAGATATCAGTATATTCATTAGTTCCTTGATACTTATCATTTTTATTTCTATCTTCATAATACTTTTCAAATTCTTGAAGAGCTTTATTTAAACCAAACATACTATTAATTTTAGGTTGAAGAGATGTAATACCATCATTAATTTGATAAATATATATACCAAATTTCATTACTACATATTCTTTATTCCATTGTTTTGTAAATCTTCCAATATCTACTGAAGTTAAATTCAAACAAAATACTACTGTTATTATTATTCCTGATATTAAACTTTTTAATGCATTTTTTCTTCTAACTTCTTTTGTTTCAATCTTTTTAAATAAACCTTTTTTTATTTGCTTTCTAGAAACAAATATAAACGCAAGTGGTGCTAATAAATAAACAACATCTTTAGGTTGTATTACATTTTGTACTACAGCATCCCCTACATCTCCTAAATATTGTGTAAGACTAAGCATAGAGAAACTTGCATATGATGTATAGAATGTATAGTAAATGGAGTTTACCATGCAAGTAATTGTAAATAACCATGTAAGTCCTAGCAAATATCTATTTCTTGCTTTTGGTTTCATTAAGAAACTAAATGAACCTAATATTATAATTGCTGATAAATCTGCAAGAATAGCTTCATATGATAAGTAATTATCTATTGTATGTATTGTAAATATTCTTATCATTGTAGAGTTAAGTAAGTTAAATAATATATATGTTATATATACTGGGTTTTCTTTAAAAAACTTTCTTATTACTTTCTCTTTTTTAGCTTCTTTTACTTTTTTTGTTATTATTTTTTTATATTTATTTATTTCTTTCTTTACTTTATCCATCATACTTACCTCGCTTATTATATTATAGCATGGCCTATCTAATCTTTCAATAATAGTCTAACTTACTAATTATACCACAAAAAAAGATTTGAATTATTTTTTTTTCAAATCTTCGATATTTATTGTACTTATTCCCATACCTAAAACAAATATATATGCTAAGAAATAAAGCCAAATCATTAATATGATTATATTGGAAATACTTCCATAAAATACGTTATAGTTTGAGAAAAATTTAACATATATTGAATATATTTCAGTTCCTATTGCCCAAACTACTGTTGTAAATATTGCAGCATATTTTGTTATTACACTAGACATTTTTGTATCTGGTGCCATTTGATATAGTCTTTTTATGTTGAAATAAATAACTATAATTGATAATGGTATCTTTGTATAATTAAAAATATTAGTTAAAATTTCTGCTAACTTCTTATTGCTTCCATATTCTACAATTAATTCACCTAATTGATCACCTATAACCATTGCTGCCATAATAAAGAATAATAATGCTACAAGAACAAATGTCATGGCTACTGCTTTTATTCTTCTTAATATAAATCCTTCATCTTTATATTTATATATTTCATTTGATGTTATTATTACTGAATGCATACCTTTAGATGCAAGAATAAATGCTGCAAAGAAAAATATTAAGATATTAAATGTTAATCCTTTAGTACCATTAATATTACCTCTTGTAAATAATATAGATAAATCCATTGGTAATAAATTAGTTGTTATTTCTTTTATTGAATCAAGTGATAATGAAAAATAATTAGCAACTGACCCTATTAAAGCAGCTAGAGGAATAAGAGACATAAGTGTGAAGAAAGCAAGTTGGCCTGGTAATATTCTCATATAAGGCTGTTTAACTATTTCTATTATTTTTACAATAATTGGTCTTACTTTCCCCATACTTTCTCCTCTTTTTATTTTTTATCTTCTTCTTTATTATTCATCATTACAATAGTTGCTTCATTAATAGCATCATCTAAATTCTTTATATCATTTTCTATAATACTATAGCCTAATGCTGCTCCAAATTCATGAGGTAATCCTTTTAATTCTTTAGATAATTTATTAGTATATGTTTCTATTTGTTTAGCACTATAACCTACTAAATATATTAAGAATTCATTACCATCTGTACGAACTATTTCACTATTTTCTAGTTGAGTATTTACAAGCATAGATGCTGCTTTTACAATAAGTTCATCTCCTGCTTCATGTCCATAATTATCATTAATATATTTTACATTATTTAAATCAACCATTACTATTGCTTGAGGATAAACTTTGCAATCTTCCCATTCAGGCATCTTATCATTTAAATAATTTCTATTTTTTAAAGATGTTAATATATCAGTATATTTATGTCTATCTATCTTTAATGCTTTTTTCTTTCTATTTTTATATTTTAAGCTTAAATATATTCCAAGTACAATGATTATTGGTGTAAATATTACTATTAATACAATCATATATAATTTTTCAAATGTTGCATCTTCTAATACACTAGCATTAATAGATTTTAATCCTGTATTTCTATATGCATAATATGAATTAGTATTAATTATATAATTAAATAAGTTATAGAAATCATTATTATCTTTTTTAACCATGAACTTATAATCATTCATCATAGTATCTGTATATAATAAATCATAATTTCTAAAATATTTATCTTTAGCATAATTATATACTTCTCTATCAAGAACAACTAATTTAGATTTATCATTGGTTAAATCTTTTATATTATTAACTTTCTTAATAGATGCTCTACTATTATTATCAAAATAATTATATAGTGATGTATCTTTAACCATTACTATATCTTGATTTTTTAAACTTTCAAAACTATTAATTATAAAATCAGTATCTTTAGGTGCTAATACTACATAGTCCTCTATAAATGTTGAGATAGTTTCTTTATATTTATCATCACTTAAATTATAATAATCAAAATATAAGTCTACTTCACCTTTTTTTATAGCTTTCTTTAATGATTTTAGATCATTATATTTCTTATATTTAAATTCTATATTACTAAGTCTATTTATTCTATTAACATATTCTGCTGCAATACCTCTTAATTTACCATTCTTTTTAATTTCATATGGTGGATTATCTATATATCCATATGTATATTCTTTTGATATTAAATTAGCTTTAGCTTTTCCAGAAATATTCTTTACTGTTAAATAATAATTTAAATATGATTCATTATATTCAGAAACATATTTAGTTTCTTTCCATTTATTAAAGTATTTTGTTACTATATTATTTAACTTATCATTATCTCCTAGTGTTAAAACAACTTTTTTATTAATTTCAGTTAAATAATAATTAATTGAATATTTAGAATCTATTGTTTTATCTAAATACATTATATTTGGAATTATAATCATATTAACTTCATTATTATCTAATGCTTTAGTTAAATCATCAATATTACTATAAGTTTTATATGTTATATTAGAAGCACTTTTTAAATAGAAACTAATAATATCTTTATCTTCTTCAAAAATACCAAAAGTAAGGTTTTTCATATCTCTTATTTTATTAATTCTTTGATATTCTTTTCCTACTGCTACATAGTTATCTTTAAAAAGCATTAAATCTTTTTTTGTTAATTTTTCATCATCATTAACTATTCTAATTCTATAACTATTAGTAGTTGGTTTAGATTCTTTTAAATATGGTATTTTATTAAATTCTAGGTTTATATTTTTTTCAAAATCTTTTAGGAAATTAAAAAATACTCCTTCACCATTTTCACCATATAATGGATAATTATTAATTACTTCAAAATCTACTACTTTATCTTTATTGTTTTCTACCCATGTTCTTTCATTAACTGTTAAACTTGTTGCTTTATCTTCTTTATTATAGTATCTATAAACTAAGATAAAAGCGATTAGTGCTATTAGAACTGGGATTATTATAAATAATCGTTTCTTCATATTTTCACTACCTATCTAATGTCCAGCTGAAACCTTCTCTTGTTTTATGACGATAACCAATTATTGGGAAACTATTATCATCTTTTTTATCAATAAATACTTCTACATCATATAAGCCTTTTTCTTTTTCTTTGATGTTTTCTAAGACAGTATTTGTTAATTGTTTAGCATCATCCCTTGATGTATCTTTATTAACTGTTATATTTACTCTTATTATTCTACCTTGAACTCTTGTAGAAATACTTTCTACTTTATTTGTATCTTTAACCGCTTTTTTAATTTTATTTAATTCACTTTTAGTTACTTGAACGTTTTTTATATCATCTGTTCTATTTCCATAAAGTGCTTCACTATCATTAGAATCTTTTAAAGCTGCTAGTATTAAAATAAAGGCTAGAACTCCAGTAATTACTATAAGCATAATTACTTTATCTCTTTTAATTTTAACTTTTCTTAATTTCATAATATCCTTCCTATTCTTATTAATCATTATACAATAAGAATTATAGTTTATCAATTATTTAAGTTTATCTAATTTTTCTTTTAATAATTTAGAGGCTACACTTGGATTAGCACTACCTTTTGTTTCTTTCATTACCATACCCATAAAGAATTTAAATGCTCTATCATGTCCTGTAATATAATCATTTACGCTTTCTTTATTATCACTTATTATCTTATCAATAACTTGTTCAAGGGCACCAGTATCAGATATATTCTCTATACCTTTTTCTTTAATTAAATCTTCTAGTGTTATATCTTTTTCTAAGTAATCATCTAATATATCTTTAACATTTCTACTTGTTAATTCTTTAGTAAATACTTTATTAACTAATTCTATAAACTTAGATTCAGTTAGCATTGTTTTACTAATAGTTTTATTTGTTCTATTTAAATATGATGCAATATCTCCTAATAATAAATTAGATGCTGTTTGCATATCTATTTTTCCTATAAACTTATCTAAGAAGTCTGATAAATCTCTATTTAATAAAATATGTTCAATATTAAGTTTAGTCATGTTATTTTCTTCATAAACTTTTCTTTTATGATCAGGCATCATAGGTATTTGTTGTTGCACTCTTTTTATTTCTTCATCAGTTAAATTAATATATGGAATATCAGGTTCTGGAAAATATCTATAATCATTACCTGTTTCTTTATAACGCATTAGAACAGTATCATTTAACTTAGAATCAAATCTTCTTGTTTGTTCTTTAAATGTTTCATTGTTATCTAATAATTTTGCTTGTCTTTCTTTTTCTTTTTCAAGACTTAAATAAACATTACTAATTGATCCTATATTTTTAATTTCTACTTTTGTTCCTAGAGGTTCATCTAAACTTCTTCTTAGAGAAATATTAGCATCACATCTCATAGAACCTTCTTCCATTTTACAATCTGATATATCTGCATATAAAAGTGTTTCTCTTAACTTTTCAATATAAAGTTTAGCTTCTTCTGCACTTTCAATACATGGTTTAGTTACTATTTCAATTAAAGGTACTCCTGCTCTATTAAAGTCTAGTAAAGTTACATCTTTTCTATGAGCACTTTTACATGTATCTTCTTCTATATGAATTTCTTCTATTAAGATTTTCTTTTTTGTACCATCAGCTTTTTCTATTTCAACGTAACCATCATATCCTATTGGAGTTCTTGCTTGTGTTATTTGATAGTTCTTTGGATTATCTGGGTAGAAGTAATTTTTTCTATCAAAGTGCATATGTTTTCTAATATTACAATTTAGAACAGTTGCTGCTTTAATACCTATATTTATTACTTCTTTATTTATTAGTGGAAGTGTTCCTGGCATTCCAAGATCTACTACATTAGTTAGAGTGTTTGCTCCCATTCCATAACCATTTCTAGATGGAGAGAATATTTTTGTATTAGTTTTTAATTCAACGTGTACTTCAATACCAATTGTCTCAATATAATTATTCATTAATATTCTCCTTTCTAGGAAGTTCTAGATTTAATTTAGATTCTATAAATGATCCTAGTTTATATATTTTAGCTTCTTCAAAACTATTACCTATTATTTGCATTCCTATTGGCATTTTGTCATCTGATAATGCTACTGGAATATTCATTCCTGGAAGTCCTGCCATATTAACTGGAATTACTAATACATCATCTAAGAAGCTCTTTAGTGGATCATCCATTTTATCAGTTAAGTTATATGCTGTTGTTGTAGTTGTTGGTCCTATAATCAAATCATATTCTTTAAAAGCTTCTTTGAAACTTTTTGCTATATCACTTCTTATAGACATTGCTTTATCATAATACTTCTTAGCATTTTCTCCTGAAAGTATATATGATCCTACCATAATTCTTCTTTTTACCTCATCACCAAAGCCTAGTCTTCTAGTTTCTAAATAAACATCTTCTATGTTTTCTGGATTTTCAAAAGAATAACCATATCTAATACCATCATATCTTGCTAAGTTTGAACTTGCTTCACCCATAGCGATAATTTGATAAAGTGTTACAGCATTTTCAATATATTTAATATCTATAAATTCAACTGTTGCACCACTTTCTTTTAACATATCAATTACTTTATTTATGTTTTCTTTTATTTCATTTGAAACAATATCACTCATAAAGTAATTAGGTACTGCTATTTTCATACCTTTTATATCTTCACCAATAAATCTTGTAAAATCTTCTTTTTCTTTACTTGAAGATGTTAAATCTCTTTCATCTTCTCCTACTAATATGTTCAATAAACTAGCATTTTCATAAACATTTCTAGTCATTGGTCCTATTTGGTCTAAGCTTGATGCAAAAGCTATTAATCCATATCTTGATACTCTACCATATGTCGGTTTCATTCCAACAAGTCCTGTATATGATGCTGGTTGTCTAATTGATCCACCAGTATCAGTTCCTAGTGCAAATATTGAAAGTCCACCTGCTACTGCAGATGCTGATCCACCACTAGAACCACCGGCAATCTTTTCATGATTCCAAGGATTTTTAGGTGCTCCAAAGTAACTTGTTCTAGAACTAGATCCCATGGCAAACTCATCCATGTTAGTTTTACCAATAATAATCATCTTGTTATTTTTTATTTTTTCAACAACAGTTGCATCATATACCGGAATATAATTATCAAGTATATGTGATGCACATGTAGTTCTTAAGTCTTTAGTTGATATATTATCTTTTACTGCAATAGGCATTCCCCAAAGTATATTATTTTCTTCAGGATCTCCTAAGTTTTCTGCTACATTATAAGCTTCTTCTTTATTTAAAGTTATGAAGGCATTTAATTCTGATTTTTCGATTCTATAAAAAGTTTCATCTAGTAAATCTTTTGGAGTTATTTTTCTATTTACTAATAACTCATGTATTTCTTTAATACTTTTATCTAAATAATTATTCATTTATAACCACCGGTACTTCTATATAATTTCCACTATGTCTTGGTACATTTTTTAATACTTCTTTTGCATCAAGCATATCTTTTTCAGAATCCTCTCTTAGTCTTGCATCACAAGACCATGGAGCGATAATCATTTCTTCATCATAACCTTCAACTTCATCTATCTTATCAAGTTCATCCATTAACTTTTTAAGTTCTACTTCATAACGACTTATTTCTTCATCACTAACTTTAATCTTTGCAAGTTTTGCAACGTGCATAACTTCTTCTTTTGTAAGCTTTTCCATAATAGGGCCTCCTAACTAGAATATTGTAACATAAAAAGCATGTTTTTTAAAGTATTACATGCTTTTTAAATATTCTATACATTTAAGTATTCTAATAGTTTCATCAGTAAAATGCCCTCCATTATTGAGTTCATATTTTACTCTTTTTTTATCTTTTAAATTATTTACTATTTCATTTGTTTTAGCTTCTATTTCTCTTAAAGTTTTATTTTTGGATTCTTTTTCTTTATTACCTAGAGAAATATATATTTTTTCAATATTATCATTTATATTATTTTCTTTAACATAATCTAATAAATTAGGATACCAAAGGGATGCTGATATACATCCTATACCATTAAACATATTTGAATTAAATGAAGCATATAAACTAAATAGTCCTGCTAGAGAGTAACCTATCAAATATATTTTTTTATTAGAAAGATTTAAACTATTTAAATAGTTTTCAATAAACTTTAAGTGTTCTATTGCCTTACCTTCAAAATCTTCATTAAAGGGACTTCTTGCTTTCCATGGTGTTAAATCTTTATTCCAATCTATGTTACTAATATTTATTAGACAGAATTCTTTAGATGATTCATTCCATAAATTAGAACCATTATCTAAATTATTAATTATAAATATGTTATTTGATTCTAATGAACCATAAATATCTACTATTTTTTTATTATTCATTTCTTAGCCTCGCAAGAACTAGCTAGTTTTAGAGGTACTTTATAATTTTTTGTTTTATTTCCTAAATCTTTTGTTATTATTTCTAAATATAAAGAATTATTATCATAATTATTACATTTATGCTTATAATCTTCTATATTCATGGTTATACTTTTTAGATAATCATCTAAACTTATATTATTATTTTTTAATGTATTACATTTAGATATTTTATGAATTGTTTTACCCTCTTTTTCATAAAGAGTACAACTTATTTCTTTATATATTTTTTCTTTATCATTACCACAATAATCTATATCAGATATAAATATTGATGATCTTTTACTGTCATATGAAAGATTACCTCTTATATTAAAATCCTTACAAGAAGTATTTATTGTTCTATAGTTATATGTTTTAGAGTTAAATAAGAATATGAATATAATTGATAATATAATAATAATTATTACTAAAACTATTATTTTTTTATTGTTCTTTTTAGGAGTTATTTCACCTTCTAATAAAGAATCTAATGGAATATTATAATCTTTACTTATTTCTTTAAGTAATGAGATATCAGGCAAGTTCTTACCTTGTTCCCATTTAGAGACTGCTTGATATGTAACAAAATATTTATCTGCAAACTGTTTTTGTGTTAAATGATTCTTAAGTCTTAACTCTTTAATTAATTTTCCTACTTTTTCTTCTTTCATATTCATACCTCCTTTTAATTATAACATAATAAAAAATGATAAGTCATCAGCTTATCTTATACTTTTAATTAAATCTTTTGGTAAATCCTTTAATCCATTACCACCATTATATTGTGGAACTAATTTAATCATATGTTCTTTCATTGATTCAAAGTAATAATCATCATCTATTATATAATAGGCTTCTATTTCTTGATGCTTTTCTAAATAATCTTTTATTTCTTTTTCTCTACCTAAACCATTATATTCAGTCATTCCATAAAAATCTATATTATTCTTTTTAAATTCTTCTAAAAAATAAAGCATAATATTATTATGTTGACCATTATTAATATAATAAGAATTTTTTACTGATGATGTTATAACCACTTTAGCTTTAGTTTGATTTAGTATTCCTTTTAATATATCTAGGTTTTCTTTATCTATTAAATCAAAATCATAACTATTATCTAGTACTCCATTAAAATCTAAAAATATTACTTTCATATATTCCTCTAATTAAATAATTCCTATATATTTTATTTTATCTTTTTTATAATAGGCCCAAGCCTTATCACCATAATCAAAATGCCAACATTCACTAGGTAGATTGGTAAAGCCTGCTTTAATCATTACACTATATAATAATCTTCTATTGTTTTTTATTTCTTCTTCGTCAGTATTTTCATAATATGATGTATTAGTTTTATCACTAAACTCATCAAATTCTATTCCTAAGTTTACATCTTTACTATCTTTAACAAGTGTTATATCAACTATTCCACCTGTTGTGTGATATGGTACATTATATATATCTTCTTGTGGGATAGATACAAACTTACTTATAATTGCTTCTTTTTCTTCTTCACTTTTATTTTCTAATTTAAAATCTTTTATTATTTTATCTTTATATTTAATATATAACTCTTTTTGAATATTTAATGGTCTAAAAGCATC
>OMQW01000030.1 GCA_900313345.1 uncultured Eubacteriales bacterium | reverse complement strand
TCATAAATAACTTCCTTTAAAACTCTAGAAAAAGCTAAACTACTATTCATAACTTCATTAATAGTATTATATGAACCACCTATTTCAATTAGAATAGTATAAGGAGAAAAATCTTGATTATAAATACCATTAACCCCTCTTCCACTCTTTTTTAATATACCTTTAGAAATACCAGGATAATACTTATTAAGTAAATCATTAATCTTACTTGTAAAACTTAAATTATCCTTATAATTAGAGTTTTCAAGGCCAACTATAAATAATATAGATGCATAATCTTTATTATTTATACTTATAGTTGTTCTATCTTTAGATAAACTATCCCTATGTATATCAATAAAATACTTTAATGAAGGATATTTATTTTTAATATCTTCTAAATAAACTCTTGAAGCTTTATAAGATCCAGCATAATTTAAAGCAAGCTTATATCTAATATCACTAATACTTCTTTCTTCACTAATAGTTTTAATATTAGAATTATTTAAGTCATCTTTAATAATATAATTATTAATAGTTACAGGAGGATTAAACTGATACCCTATACTTTTATTAATATATTCTTCACTTTGGTGAGTATTATATAAATAAACTAAATAATTATTATTATTAGAAACCCTTCTTATCTTAGGATTCTTATATTTATTAATAAGTATTAAATCAGTATATTCTATTTTAAATTTATAATTATTAAAAATAATATTATTAATAGTTTTAATATCTAAATATCTATTAATTATAAAAAAACTTAAATATATAATAATTATAAAAAATGCAAGTAATATAATATTCTTTCTCATATAATCATCTCTCTTAAAGTATAAATAAAAGAACTTAAATATTATGTCGATATAAAGAAAGTTATTGCATTTATTTAAAATATTTGCTAAAATAATAATGTTTATAAAAGAGAGGTGAAAAAAAATGCCAAATATTAAAAGTGCTAAAAAACGTGTTCGTAGTAACGGAAAAAAAGCTGTTGTTAATACTTATATTACTTCTAGTATGAAAACAGCTATAAAGAATTTTGAAAAAAGTGTAAAGGAAAATAACAAAGAGTTAGCATCTATGAATTTAAATGTAGCTATTCAAAGAGTTGATAAAGCTAAAAAGAATGGTCTAGTACATGAAAACAAAGCTGCACGTGTAAAGAGCAGGTTAACAAAAATGAAAAATAATATGGAGTAATTGCAATTACTCTTTTTTTTTATTATAATTAATCCAAGGTGATAAGATGAAGAAATTTTTTACATTAGGTCTTTTATGCATCAGTCTAGGAATAATATATTTATATAAAAACGATATAACAAGAGTATATAAAAAGACATTTATAAATAAATCTACTAAAGTTACATTAGATAAAAAGAACAAATATTATAAAAATGAAAGTTTTAATTACGTTCAGATAACAAATGACTTTACACCAAAGAATAAACAGGATTTATATAATATTTACTATACAGCAATTAATGCTGGTAAAAAAGAATTTACATTCTATTGTAATGAAGAATATAAAGATTGTCTAAATGAAGTTAAATACTTAGCAAATAATCAATTGACATTATCTAATATAAATAATTATGTAAATCCATTTAATGGTTTCAAGCATATTGAAACAACCTATGATACAGCAGGAAAAGTAACAATAAACGTATATCATACATACCAAACAGAAGATATAGAAGCAGTAAGAACTAAAATAAATGAAATAGAATCTAATTTTAAAGATGATAGTTTAAGCACAATAGATCAAATAAGAAAATATCATGATTATATAATAGATAATACAGTATATGATTCAGCAAGAAGTGATAAAGGTGAAGCAAATTATAAATCAGATACAGCATATGGTTCTTTAATACAAGGCTATTCACTATGTGGTGGTTATACTGACGCAATGGCATTAATACTTGATGATATGGGAGTAACAAACTATAAAGTATCAACTGATAATCATATATGGAATGCAGTTAAATTAAATAATAAATGGTATCATCTAGATCTAACTTGGGATGATCCTGTAACTAATGATGGTACGAACTTAATAGAACATGACTTCTTTCTAATATCAACAGAAGAATTAAAGAAAATAGAACCTCTAGAACATAACTTTGATGAAGAAGTATTTAGTGAATTAAAACAAAATTAAAACGACTTTAAATCGTTTTTTTTAATTTAAATTATAAATATTCTTAATAAATACCCTAAATTTGATAAGGTAGGGTATGAATATTTAAGACCACTTTCAAGAACCTTAATAAGATTCTTATTAAAAGTCCCATAAAATACAGAATTAGTCGAATCATGGAAAGCATCTATAACAACATATTTATAGTGGTATAGATCAATATTTATTTTTTAAGAAAAAAAAGAATGATGATTAGGATTAGTCCAAACTAAAATTAAATCATTCTTATCATTTAAAACATCTTCTACGTTTGATATTTCTCCACTTTTTTAGTATATTTATTATCTTTAGCCATATAACTATGTACTTTAACACTAATAAAAGAAGTAACAAAAATTGTTATAATAATTAT
>OMQW01000038.1 GCA_900313345.1 uncultured Eubacteriales bacterium | reverse complement strand
TGCTTTGGAGATGATGAAGAAGTATGCTTATATTGGTCACTATTGGTATAACCCTGGTTCTAGTAGTAAGGGTGGATGCTATTATTTTCCATATGTTAAAAAATATCTTTCAGATGAAAGAGCGTTGCTAGTTGAACCTTATTGCTCTGTTGGAAGAACTTGTACTGATTCTTCTTGTTTTCCTACAAATGATGAAGATCAAACTGCATATGCTAATTATCAGTTAGAATCTATGAAATCTAGAAGAACTGAAATTTTCGGAATTAACGAACAATGTAATGAAAACTCTAATTTTAGTACTAATTTAGAATCAAGATCAGATATTGCTAATTATGCAAAAGAAACTTTTGATGATTTTGGTTATTCTCAAGCTAATAGAATGTCAAATAGTTATGTAGATTGTTCATCATTAGTATATAGAACTTATATGCATTTTAATATTGATTTAAGTTATAAAGGTGATACTACTACAAGTGGATTATTACAATGGTGTGATACTAATAAAAAACTTATTAGAGAAAGTGACTTAGCACCTGGTGATTTAATCTTTTTCAATCATGGTTCTTATTCACAACAAAACCATTATAAAAATGTTGGACATGTTGAAATATATTATGGTGGTGGTCAAACATTTGGTGCTCATAGTGATAAATATCCACACGATAAACAAGTTAGTGTTGTTAACTATAATAATGATGGTGATTTTTTCTGTAGACCTTAGGAGGATATTATGAAGAAAAATATAATAATTGTTGTTTCTATAGTAATAGTTATTTATGGACTTATAATGTTTATACTTTTAAATAAAAAGAGTAGTATTTCTAAAGGTAATAACTATGTAATAGTTGATTCATTAAATTTAAAATATGAAGGTAATGCTTTTAGAGAGATTACTAGTGATGAAATATCAAAAGCTAATAGTAATTTTAAAGTATATAGTGATAGTATTTATTTAGGTAATTATAAACTTAAGAAAGCCAAAGTATGGAATGTTTTTGATAGTAATAATAACTTTGTTAAATATGATGGTAATTTAATAGCTTATAGTGATAAGTTGTATATAAATGTTTTATCTTTAAAAAGTTCTAATTTAACAATTAATGATAGAAATTATATATATAGTAAATATAAAATTTCTGATTATAATAATTTACTTAAATCTAATGTTTATGATTTTTCTGTTAATAAAGATAATTATAGATTAATTATTTTAAATAACTTAGATATTACTAATGTTAATTATATGAAAAATTATAATTTAGTTTTATTAGAAAAAAATGGTAAATATTATGAAATAATCTTTAATAGTGGTAAATATGTTAGTGATTTATATGAAGTGATTGGTATATTTAATTATAATAATCATAATAGATTTTATATAGGTATTAAAAATACTAAATCATTTTTAACTGATAGTCCTATTACTAGTGATTATTTATATTTATATAATAATAAAATTAATAAAGTGTTTTCTAATTAAGATAATTAATGTTATAATAATTTATTGAGAGAGTGGTGTTTTTTACATGAAGCTTAAAGTAAGAATTGATTCTGATGATTTATTAATGTTTATAGTTTATGCAATATTTTTATTATTTATTGTATCACTTGTTGTTGTTAATATTTCTTCATTTGCTGAGTTTGGTTATTTAGCTGGACCTAATCCTATTCCTGCTTTTGCTCCTAGACTTTTACCTTCTACACTTGCATTTTATTTTGGGGCACTTATATTTTCTATATTTAGTGTTAAAAGTAGAATATTTGAGATGGAAAAGGGTATAGGACTTACAACTGATAAAAAAGATAAAGGATATTCTAGATGGATTAAGGATAAAGAAATTATGGCTTCTAAGAATGTTCAAGCTGTTAATATTAAAGATAAATTTGCTGATTATGCTGGTACTCCTTTACTTTATAAAGATGATAAAATTTATGTTGATAATGGAGAAAATCATACTTTAGTTATTGGTGCTACTGGTTCTGGTAAAACTCAGACTATTATTTTACCTTCTGTTCATATATTATCTAAACATAGAGAAAGTATGGTTATAACAGATCCAAAAGGTGAAATATATGAGAAGACTGCTGAAATGTTAAAGAAAAAGGGTTATCAAATTCTTTTACTTAATTTCCGTGATCCTCAAAATGGTAGTAGATGGAATCCTCTTGATTTACCATATAAGATTTATAAAGAGGGAAATACAGATAAAGCAATAGAATTACTAGATGATCTTGCTTTAAATATACTTTATGATTCAAGTAATAAGAATCAGGATCCATTCTGGGAAAAGACTTCTGCTGATTATTTTGCTGGTGTTTCTTTAGGATTATTTGAAGATGCTAAAGAGGATGAAATTAATATTAATAGTATTAATATGGTTACTAGTGATGGTGAAGATAAATTTGGTGGTTCTACTTATATTAAAGAATACTTTAATTTAAAAGACACTTCTGATCCTGCTTATATTGATGCGAGTGGAACTATTAATGCTCCTGCTGAAACTAAGGCTTCTATTTTATCGGTATTTAAACAAAAAATTAAATTATTTGCTACACGTGAAAATTTATCAGAAATGCTTTCACATAGCGATGTTGATTTATCTAGTATTGGTAAAAAACCTACTGCTGTATTTATAGTTATTCAAGATGAAAAAACCACATATCATGCACTTGCAACTATATTAATTAAACAAATATATGAAACTTTAATTGGTGTTGCTCAAGAAAATGGTGGTGCTCTTCCTGTTAGAACGAACTTTTTACTTGATGAGTTTGCTAACATGCCGCCACTTAAAGATATTACTACAATGATAACTGCTGCAAGAAGTAGACAAATTAGATTTACAATGATTATACAGAATTTTTCACAACTAGATTCTGTATATGGTAAGGAAGATGCTGAAACTTTAAGAGGTAACTGTGGTAATTTAATTTATTTAGTTACAACTGAATTAAAAGCTCTTGAAGAAATTAGTAAGATGGCTGGTGAAGTTAAATCTAAAAAAGATGAGAAAACAGCTTCAACACCTCTTGTTACAATTAGTGATTTACAACATATGAAAGAAAATGATGTTATAATATTAAGACTTCGTAGTAATCCTTTTAAAACTAAATTTACACCTGATTATAAATTAGAGTGGGGAGAAGATTGTGGTAAAGCAATTTTCCCTCATAGAGAAAAAGGTGAAGTACATTTATTTGATATAAAAGAATTCGTTAAGGAAGCTAAAAGAAAGAAACTTACAGAGATGATGAATAATATGGATGATCGAAATGCTTCTAGCCCATTTATGAATCCTTCAATGGGAAATTTTCCACCTATGTTTAATAATCCTTTTAATTCATTTTCTACTGCTCCTGTTAATAATAATAGAGAAGATGATGAAATTGATGTTGATGATTTAGTTCGTAAGATAGATGCTAAGATTGCAGAACTTGAAAAAGAAGAACAAGAAGAAGCTAAAGTGTCTAATAAATCTGCTGAAGTTAAAGATATTGATAATTCAAATAAAGAAGTAAAAGAAGAAAATAAACCTGCTAACTTAGATCTTGATGATGATGAAGATGATAGCGATGATTTCTTTGATGATTTCTTTGATAATTAGAGGTGAGTATAATGAATGAAGATATGAGAAATGAAAATATTGAAAATGTAGAAGAAAATAATAACGAAACTCTTACAAGTAATATGCAAACAAATATAGTTGCTAAAAATGCTATTAGTGATGCAATAAGTAAATATAGACCTAATATTAGTGGTTCTTCTTTTGATAGTAATGATAAGAAAATGAAGTTTTTCTTAGTGCTTGCTATAATTGCTGTTTTAGTAGTTGTTTTATTACTTTTACTTTCTAGTGGTTCAAAGGTTACTAATTATTCTGATATAGAAGATATAATGGTTAAAACTGCACAAAATTACTATAAAACTAATAATAATTTATTACCTAAAACTAATGGTGGAAGTGTTGAAGTTAGTGCACAAAAGTTAATTAATGCTAATTTAATGGCTGATTTTAGTAAGTATTCAAAATCATCTTGCCGTGGAAAAGTTGTTGTATATAATAATGATGATAATTATGTTTATGTACCATATCTTGATTGTGGTGAAGCTTATAAAACTGAAGAACTTTATAGAACTTTAACTAAATCTGATAAGATAGTTACTACTGGTAATGGTATT
The DNA here is from genome assembly GCA_900313345.1 of uncultured Eubacteriales bacterium. GTDB lineage: Bacteria > Bacillota_I > Bacilli_A > RF39 > UBA660 > UBA2730. The sequence goes on along the minus strand of OMQW01000038.1, from coordinate 6,033 downwards.
TATAATTATAGTGGTGAATATTTATTTAGAGGTGATAATGTTGATAACTATGTTTCTATTAATGATAAGTTATGGAGAGTAGTTAAAGTAACTAATGATAATTTAGTTGAATTAATATATGCTAATGCTGCAACTATTTCTTATCCTTTTGATGATAGATATAATGTTGAAAAAGGATATGCTATTGGTAATAATGATTTTAAAGTTAGTAGAATTAATGATACATTAAAGATTATTAGTGAAGATAAAGTTAAAAATGAAACATTCTTTGATGATACTGTTAAAAACCATATGGTTAGTCACGTATATTGCTTAGATAGAATTGATAATAATTATAGACCATCTAATTGTTCTAGTTATAGTGAACCTATGAAAGTAGGATTAATTACAGTTTCTGAATATATGAATGCTAGTTTAGATACTAATTGTAATGTTATTAGTTCTAAATCTTGTCAAAATTATAATTATTTAGTTAATAAAAATTACTCATTCTGGACAATGAACGCATCTAATCAAAATAGTTATCAAGTATATTATATTGAAGATAATGGTACTATTTATTTATCTAATGCTGTTAGTTATAAACGTATAAGACCTGTAATATATTTAGATAGTACTACTATGTATAAGTCTGGATCAGGTACATTAGAAGATCCATATATTATTAAATAATCTAATTCTAAAAAAGAATTAGATTATTTTAGTATTTTATGATATAATAATAAACGTTTTGAATGGAGGAGTTAGTATGATATTAGATGAATTAAGAGAATATAAAAGGTTTTTAGAAGCAAAGAAGATTATAGATGATAAATATTATATTATAAGTGATTTTGATAGAGATAATTTTAAATCTTTACCTTATATTACTAGTAACGAAGTTATTACTATGGACAAAACTAAAGAAATATTTGAAAAAATGATGAAATTATTTAAATTAATTATAGAAAGAAGAATTAGAACTGGATTAGAATTTGATAGTATTAATTTATATTCTCCTACTGGTTTAGTTATTAATGAAGAACTTTATAATATGCTTTTAGATGAAAAAGATAATTTTGATCATGTCCTTTCTAAAACAAAAAAAGAATTTCTTTTAGATAGTTATGTTTATTTATCATTACATTCTGCTGATTATCATAATGAAAAATTATTGGATGTTAATGGGATTGTTAATTATAATTTATTAGCTCAAATGCTTTTAGAAAATGGGTATAATATTAATTTTAAAGATTTTAAATCTTTAATAAATGCATTTAAAGTTTATACAATAGAAAACTTTATTAATATAGAAGCTCCTCTTACTTATACTAAAAAATAGTTTATAACTATTTTTTATTTTGGAATAAAATATTTTGAGGTGATTATATGAATATAGATTATAAAACTTTTATTTCTAAATATAATGGAGATATTATTGATATTAGAGATAGTTATAGTTTTAATAAAGGTCATATTCCAGGTAGTATTAATTTAAATATTAATAGTATTTTATATAATGTAAATAAATTGTCAAAAGATAAAATTTATTTATTAGTTTGTGATACTTCTAAAACCAGTTTAAAACTTAGTAAGATACTTAATTCTTTAGGTTTTAATACTTATAGTCTAGAAGGTGGCTATAGTAAATATGTTCTAGTAAACTAATTAATTTTATTGTATAATATACTTATAAGGTTGGTGTTATTATGAATTATATTATCATAGTACTTTTAGTTATAGTTATATTATTATTAATAGTTAATATTATGAACTTTAAATCTTCTAAGATAAATGATGCAGATATTACTGAAAGACTTGGTAGATTTGAAATTGAAATTATGAAAGAGTTAAATAATTTCAGAGATAATTTTAGTAAAAATATTACTAATGATTTTGATAAGTTAAATGTTAATGTTGAGAAAAGATTAATGCTTATTAATGATAAAGTTAATGAAAGACTTGATTCTAACTTTGAAAAAACTAATAAAACTTTTGTAAATGTTTTAGAAAGACTTTCTAAAATAGATGAAGCTCAAAAGAAAATTGATAGTTTATCTTCCGATATAGTTAGTTTAGAAAGTATTTTAACAGATAAAAAGAGTAGAGGTATATTTGGTGAAGTTAATCTTGCACATATTCTTTCTTCAGTATTTGGTGAGAAGAATGATAAGATTTATAGACTTCAATATACTTTAGATTCAGGAGTTATTGCTGATTCTGTTTTATTTGCACCTGAACCTCTTGGTACTATTGCAATTGATTCTAAGTTTCCTTTAGAAAATTATCAAAATATGGTTGATCAAAAGAATTTAAAGGATAGAGAATATTATACTAAGTTATTTAAAGCTGATGTTAAAAAACATATTGATGCTATTAGTTCTAAGTATATTGTAGCTGGTGAGACTACTAATCAAGCTATTATGTTTTTACCAGCTGAAGCAATATTTGCAGAAATTAATGCTTATCATCAAGATATAATAGATTATGCATATAAGAAAAGAGTATGGATTACTAGTCCAACTACTTTAATATCAACACTTACTGTTGTTCAAATGATTATTAAGAATATGGAAAGAGATAAATATACTAAAGTAATTCATGATGAATTAAATAAATTAGGTGTAGAGTTTTCTCGTTATAAAGAAAGATGGGATAAGTTATCTAGATCAATTCAAACTGTTAATAAAGATGTAGAAAGTTTTACTATTACTACTGATAAGATATCTAAGAAATTTGAAATTATAAATAAAGTAGATGTTGATAAATTATTAAGTATAGAAAATAATGATAATTAATTAAAAGACTTCATATAATTTATTGAGGTCTTTTATGTTTAATATTGGATTATTTATATTAGGTTTTTTATTAATGCTTTATGGAAATTTTTTTATTTTAATATACATTAATTTATTAAATAGTGGTTATAATATAACTAGTTTTATTAGTTATTTATTTAAAAGAAGTGATATATATTTTGTTATTATTGGTTTAATTATGATTATTATTTCATTAATTAGAAAGGATTAATATGATAAATGTTTATGATTTACTTTTAAATTTTAATTTAAATTTATATGAATTTTATGAGTGGGAAGAGTTTGATAAAATAAGTAATATAAAAAAAATACCATTATATAGAGTAGATAGTGATTTATTATATAGTTTTTGTTTTAGTGATATTAATGTTTCTAAAGATTTTTTAAACTTTATATATAATAAGACTTTAGGGTTTTACGAGAAGTACGATTATATGTGCTTACTTACAGATTGTAATAGAGTAGTTGGATTTAAATTTGATAATAATGGTAATATAATTGCTAGAAGTAGTTTACTAATAGATGAAGAAGATGAATGCTTGAAGTTTTCTAAAGATTTAGATATTACTAAAATTAATTTTAAATTTATAAATAAAAATATATATAAATTAAATAATAATACTAGAAGGTATAATTATCTTCATTATAAGAATAATTTATATTTAAATAATATTTATAATAGTAAGGATTATGATCAAATTAATTATTTATATTTAGAATTATTTAATGATTATAGTAAATCTAATATTTTATATAAATATGACAAGCTAAAAGAATGTAACCCTTTTAAACTTAACAATTTATTAAATAAAAAAAAGAAGCTTAATAATTTATTTTCATAGCTTCTTTTATTTTATTCATTTGTACTTTTGCTTCTTCTTTAGCTTTATTAGTACCTTCATTAATAATTTTTTCTACTTCTTCTTTATGATTATTATAATATTCTTTTTTAGTTCTTATTGGTTCTAATAATTCGTTCATTTTTTCAATTAGTTCTTTTTTACAATCTACACAACCGATAGTACCTTTTTTACAGTTTTCACAAATTCTTTTACAATTTTCTTCATTGTTTACAAGTTTGTGATAATAGTAAACCATACAATTATCAGGATTAGCAGGATCATCTTTATGTATTTTATTTGTGTCTGTTTTAGCTGACATTATTTTCTTTTTAACTGTTTCAGAATCGTCTACTAAGAAGATAGCATTTCCTAAACTTTTACCCATTTTTTCGTTTCCATCTAAGCCTTTAACTCTTTTTGTTTCTGATAGGATAGGAGTTGGTTCTTCTAAAGTATCACCATAGATAGAATTAAATTTTCTAACTATTTCTCTACATTGTTCTATTAAAGGTAGTTGATCTTCACCAACTGGTATTTTAGTTCCATTAAAGCATGTTATATCTGCTGCTTGGGAAACAGGATATCCTAGGAATCCATAAGTTATAGATTCTCCTTTTTCACCAAATAATTCTTTCTTTTGACTTATTTCTGTTTTAACTGTTGGATTTCTTTGTAATCTTGATACTGTAACTAAGTTAGAATAAAAAATTGTTAATTCTGCTATTTCAGGTATTTTGGATTGTATATAGAAATTTACTTTATTTGGGTCTATGCCAATTGATAATAAATCTGTAGTTATTTCATAAACATTTTTTCTTACTTTTTCTGGATTATTAAAATTATCTGTTAAAGCTTGTACATCTGCAATTTCTAAGTAGAATTCATTACCTTCTTCTTGTAATTTTAAATAATTTTGACATGCTCCAAAATAGTGTCCTAAATGTAAGTTACCTGTTGGACGTAGTCCTGTTAATATTCTTTCTTTCACATTATCACTCCTTTTTTAATTCTATCATAAATATTTGATTTTATAAACTATTATAAATATATAATATAAGTTTCTTGACAAATTTTATTAATTTATTTATAATTTTTTTAATGACTTTGATAAAGAAAAGTAATTTAATGATTATGTAAGCGAGTCTATGTTGGTGAAAGATAGATCATATAGTTAAATGAAAGAACACTTTGTAGTTGCCTTTCTGAAGTAACAGTAGGTTTGGCCGGATTAATTCCGTTAACATTTGAGTGATTATATAAAATATTAATTATATAATAATTTGGGTGGTACCGCGGATTACTAGTTTTCGTCCCTTTTATGGATGGAACTAGTTTTTTTATGGAGGATATATGAAAAAAATTGATGTAGTAGAAATTTATAAGAATTTAGATAGTTACATGAATAGTGATATTTGTGTAGAAGGATGGATTAGAAATCATAGAAAACAAAAAGATTTTGGTTTTATTGATTTTTCTGATGGTACTTGTTTTGATCATATACAATTAGTTTATACTAATGAACTTGAAGATTTTGATAATATTCAAAAATTTAAGAATGGCTCTAGTATTAAATGTGTTGGAACAATTGTAAAGAGTGAAGGTGCTGGACAAGCTTTTGAAGTTAAAGTTAAAGAAATTAGTTTATTAGGAGATTGTCCTGAAGATTATCCTATGCAACCTAAGAGACACTCTGATGAGTTTTTAAGGGAGCAAGCTTATTTAAGACCTCGTACAAATAAGTTTCAAGCTATATTTAGAGTTAGAAGTGTAGCTGCATTTGCTATTCATAAATATTTTCAAGAGAATGGTTATGTATATTTTAATGCACCTTTATTTACTGGTAGTGATTCTGAAGGCGCTGGAGAAATGTTTAGAGTTACAACACAAGATTTTGATGACATTGCTAAAGCTAAAGAATATGATAGTTCTAAAGAATTATTTGGTAAGAATGTAGGACTTACTGTTTCTGGTCAATTAGAAGCTGAAACTTGGGCAATGGCTTATAAGAAAACTTATACTTTTGGACCTACTTTTAGAGCGGAAAACTCTAATACTAAATTCCATGCTAATGAGTTTTGGATGGTTGAACCTGAAGTTGCTTTTTGTGATTTAGAGGGTATTATGGATATAGAAGAAGAATGCTTAAAATATGTTATTAAATATGTTTTAGATAATTGTCCTTCTGAAATGAAATTACTTGATAAGTTTGTTTCACCTGGATTACTTGATAAGCTTAATAAAGCAATTAGTTCTAAATTTGAACGTGTTACTCATAAAGAAGTTATTTCTATATTAAAGAAAGCAGAAGAAGATGGTCATGCTTTCCAATTTAAACCTGAATATGGTGAAGATATTGCTAAAGAACATGAAACATATATTACTGAGTATTTTGG
>OMQW01000024.1 GCA_900313345.1 uncultured Eubacteriales bacterium | reverse complement strand
ATTTTTAGCAATAAAAAAGATATACAATTTGTATATCTTTGAAACATATTATCTCTTTGAGAATTGTGGAGCACGACGTGCTTTTTTAAGACCTGGTTTCTTACGTTCTTTCTTACGAGGATCACGAGTTATAAAACCAGCAACTTTTAAAGTCTTTCTGAAACTATTTTCTGAGTCAGCTGGAGTTGTTTTATCATATTCAAGAAGAGCTCTTGTAATACCTAAACGAATTGCTCCTGTTTGACCAGAGAATCCACCACCAGTAACTTCTGCATTAACATCGAATAATTTATCAGTGTTAGTTGCAACTAATGGTTGACTTAAGTCCATTACTAATACTTCGAATGGAAGATATTCATGAACATCTTTTCCATTAACAGTTATTTTACCTGTTCCTGGAGTAAGTGTAACCCTTGCAACACTTGTTTTTCTTCTACCAGTTCCAGTATATTTCTTAACTTCTTTTGCCATTATTTAACCTCCATAACTTCAGGTTTTTGTGCCATATGTTTGTGTTCAGGTCCAACGTATACGAATAATTTTCTATACATTTGACGTCCTAAACGATTTTTAGGAAGCATTCCTTTTACTGCACGACGAACCATTTCTTCAGGATATCTTTCTTGCATTTCTCTAGCTGTTCTTTCTCTTAATCCTCCTGGATATTGTGAATGGTTATAATACATTTTGTTGTCTAATTTATTACCAGTTAAAACTGCTTTTTCAGCATTAACAATGATAATAAAGTCTCCACAATCGATATGTGGTGTGAATGTTGGCTTATTCTTTCCTCTTAAAACTCTAGCAGCTTGAGCAGCTACACGTCCTAATGGTTTACCTTCAGCATCAATAACATACCACTTACGATCTACTGTTTCTTTTTTTTGTATAAAACTTGTCATATTTTTTTCTCCTTATTCCATATTAAACTTACGGTTCCCATTCCGAAGTTTAGTGGGGATATTTCAAATGTACCGATTAAAATTATACTAAAGAGTTGCAATAAAATCAAGTATTTTTTAATATTTTAGCGTAAAATATTGCTTTTTAAGTCATTAAACTTAACATTTTCTAAATATAGACCTTCTGCTTTTGCTGTTAAGCCTCCATTTCTATTCTTACTCTCTAATATTTCTTTTATTTTAATTGGTTCATTTTTCTCTTGACCTACTCTTAAAAGAGCTCCCACCATATTTCTTATTTGATACCTCATAAAGCCATTACCAGTAAATGTAAATATTAATATATCTTTATTTTGTTTTATACCTACTTTTGTTATTTTTCTTATACAATTTTCTTTTTCCACATTATCTGTTACAAATGCTCTAAAGTCATGTTCTCCCTTAAAGTACTTAATTGCTTTCTTCATTTTATTAACATTTAATTTATAATTATATTGGTAAACATAATTTCTTTCTATCGGATTATATTCTCCCATATTTAAGTAATAATTATATGTTTTTTCTTTTACCATATATCTACAATTAAAATCATCTTTTACTTTATAAACATCAATTACATGAATATCTTCCGGTAAAAAAGAATTCATGACTTTCTTTAATTTCTTTTCCGTTATTTTTATATTTATATCAAAATTAGCATACTGACTCTTGGCGTGTACTTTTTTATCAGTTCGTCCTGTTGCATTTATTTTTACTCTATTCCCATCGTTAATTTTTGTTGCTGCCAATTCTAAACATTCTTCTATTGTTCTTAAATCTTTTTGTTTTTGAAATCCACTAAAATTTGATCCATCATATGAAAATTTTATTAAGAACCTCATTTTACTCACCTTCTTTACATTTTTTTATACTATTTTATAAAGTTTTCCACATGTTCTGTTGAAAACTTTTTACTTTTGTAATATTTAGATTATTATTTCCACATTAAATTTTTATAAATATCTTTAATTATATCTCTAATATCTCTATGATAATCTATCTTTGCTCCTATTTCTTTAGCTTTATAAGTAAATTCTATTATATCAGGCATATCTATATCTAATTTATTTAACATATCAACATCTTGTAAAATATCTTTAGTATTACCTTCAATTATTTTATCACTTTTGTAGATTATTAAATAATTTGTAAATCTGTATAAACTTTCTGTATCATTTGATATTACTACTATATTTATATTATATTTGTCATTTAATTCCATTACAAGTCTATATAATCTTTTAGCTTCTTTAATATCTAATCCAGTATATAAATCTTCAATTATTATTTCCTTTGGATTATTTAAAAATGCTAAAGCAAGATTTATTAAATATTTTTCAGTTCTTGATAAGACACTTATATCTAAATTTAATATTTTTTCTTTTAATCCTACTATTTTTAAAGAGTCTAATATTTTTTTATTGGGGTCTTTTACAGTTATACTATTAAAAGAAATATAGTAATTCATGTATTCTTCTACTGTTGTAATATTTTCTATATATGTAAATGTTCTATTAACAAATTCAATTTTTTTTAATATTTCTAATTTGTTTTTGGGAGTTACTTTTTCATTATCTACTATTATATTATTTTTTTTATTGTAAATATAATCTTTAATATCAATATCTGTTATTAATCCAATTAATTTGTTTTTAGGAAATACTAAGTCATCTTTACCATTCATTTTTTTTAATATTATTTCCATAAAGCTTTTACCATCCTATCTATATCTGTTATTGTATTACTTATTAAATTATAGTCCATTAATTTATCAGATAAATCATAGATAAAAGGAACTTCTAGATTACATCTATTTAATTTACTATCTTCTTTTAATACATTATCTCTATCGCCTTCTAGTTCAATAATACCATTATTTAATACTAATATTTTATCTACATAGTCTATTGGTATTAAGTTACTAGATGTTATTAATATTGTTAATTTATACTTTATTTTTAAATTATTTAATTTTTTTTGAATATCTTTTCTTTCTTTTTTTGTTATGTTATAACAAATATCGTCGATTAAGATTATTTCTGGTTTTGTAATTAATGATAATCCAATAGATAATTTTAATTTATCAAAATTATTTAATTCTTTAGGATTAATTGATAAAGTATTTCCTAATTCTAATTCTTTAATTATTTCTTTATATATTTCTGTTTTTTCTTTATCAGTTATGTTTAACATATTTAATTTAGAAAAGAATTCATTTTCTACGGTATTAGATTTAAATGGTGTTTCTATACTTAATGATATAAATCTAATATTTTTATATATAACATTATTATTTAATTCTTGATAATCTTTATTATTAAATTTAATTAAACCATCTGCTTTTATTAAACCACTTATTATTTTTAAAAGTGTTGTTTTACCTCCACTTGATTTAGATGCTAATAAATAAAAACTTCCTTTTTCTAATTTTAAAGACAATGAGTTATAGATGCTTTTATAATTTAAAGATTCAATTTCAATTAAATTATTTTTCTTTGGCATACTATCACCTCGTTAACTTAATATTATAATTTAAAATAGTTATAAAGAAAAGAAAAACTTTTATTTTCATAAAAGTTTTATTGTATTTTTCTTTTTTGAATACCATATGTCATTTTTAATAACATATTTGTTGGTAAAATTCTTGTAAAGAACTTAGTAAATTTCATTTTAGTTCCAGGCACTATTAATAATTTCTTTTTGAACATTTCGTCTATTGCATATTTTGCTACTTCACTTGCTTGCATAGGTTTAACACTAAATTTTACATTTGCTACTTTGTTAAAGTTTGTTTTAACTGGTCCTGGGCATAATACTGAAATTGAAACATTGCTCTTCTTTTTCTTTAATTCATATGATATTGCATTAGATAGGCTATATACATATGATTTAGTAGCATAATAAGTAGCCATTAAAGGGCCTCCTGGCATGAAACCAGCTGATGATGATACATTTAGTATATAACCTTTGTTTTTTCTTTCCATGTCCTTTAAAAATGACTTTGTAAGGATATGTACTGCTGTTATATTGGTATTAATCATCTCAACATCATTTGCTAGTGGTAATGAATCAAAATATCCACAGTTACCAAATCCTGCATTATTTATTAAAACATCTATATCATCATTTCTAGTTAGAACATATAATTCTTTACACATTTGAATATCCGATAAATCTAGAGCGATTATTTTAGTTTTAGTGGGAAGTGTCTTTTGAAGTTCTTCTAATTTTTCTTTATTTCTTGCTACTAATATTAATTCATGTCTTTTTTTTGCTAAGTATTTAGCCATCTCTAGTCCTATACCACTTGATGCTCCTGTTATTAATATTTTCATACCCTCACCTCTTATTTAATTATATATTATTTAATAAAAAAAAGAAACTATTTAGTTTCTTCTTTCTTAGAAGCTTTCTTAGGAGCTTCTTCTTTAGCAGCTTCATCAACTAATTTTATAACTACCATTAAACTATCGTCACCATGACGTTCACCTAGTTTTAAAATTTGAGTATAACCACCATTACGGTTTTCATAACGTTTTGCTAAATCATTAAAGATTTTATCAACAACAACTTTATCGTTATGTAAGAATGCTAAAGCTTTTCTTCTTGATACTAAATCACCTTTTTTACCATAAGTGATCATTTTATCAATGAACTTACGAACTTCTTTAGCTCTAGTGTCTGTAGTCTTGATACTTTCATAAGTAATTACTTGTTTTGTAAGTGTAGCAAGCATACTTCTTCTATGTTTGTTATCACGACCTAATTTTCTATATGACATAATATTTCCTCCTACTCTTAATCTTCATCACGAAGTGTAAGACCCATATCTTTGATCTTATCTAAAACTTCTTTAAGTGACTTTTTACCTAAGTTACGAATCTTCATCATATCAGATTCACTCATATTTACTAAATCTTGTAATGAATGAATTCCTGCTCTTTTTAAACAGTTATATGCACGTACTGAAAAGTCTAAATCTTCAATTGAAGTTTCTAGAGCTTTTGTCTTAGGATCTTCAGTTTTTTCAACCATCATTCCTGATACATCAGCGATTGATGATAAATCTGTTAATAATGTGAAATGTTCAATTAAGATTTTAGATGCTAATGCGATAGCTTCTTCTGGTTTCATTGAACCATTAGTAGTTACTTCCATAACTAGTTTATCATAGTTTTCATCTTGACCAACACGAGCAGGTTCAACATTATATTGAACTCTTTCAATTGGAGAGTAAGATGTATCCATTGCGATAATACCAGCTGTTTTAATATCTAAAACTTTTTTATTAATTTCACTATCAACATATCCACGACCATTTGAAACAGTCATTTTCATGTGAAGTTCGCCACCTTTAGCAATTGTTGCGATTACTTTGTCTTTATTAATTATTTCAACATCAGCATCACATTCAATACTTGCAGCAGTAACTTCTCCTTCTTTTGTAGCATCAAGTCTAATAGTTTTAGTAGTATTAGAATGATTTTTTACTACAACACCTTTTAAATTTAAAATGATAGTTGCTACGTCTTCATAAATTCCATCGATAGTTTGGAATTCATGCATAACTCCATCTATTTTAACACTTGATATTGCACTACCAGGAAGAGATGAAAGCATTACTCTTCTTAATGCATTACCAATAGTTGTACCAAAGCCTCTTTCTAGTGGCTCAAGTTCAAATTTACCATAGAAATTACTTTCTACTTGATCTGTTATTTTATATTCTGGTTTTTCAAATTGTAACATGAAACTAACCTCCCTTTCTATAGTTTTAATCTATAGATTTATTATACATTTACAATTAACCACGTGGGCGTTTTGGTGGACGACATCCATTGTGTGGTATTGGTGTAACATCATTAATTGAAGTTACTTCTAGTCCTGCTGTTTGAAGTGAACGAATAGCTGTTTCACGTCCAGATCCTAATCCTTTAACATAAACTTCAACTTTTCTCATTCCCATATCGAATGCTGCTTTTCCTGCAGCTTCTGCTGCCATACCAGCTGCATATGGAGTTGATTTTTTACTTCCTTTAAATCCTAAAGTACCAGCTGAAGCCCAACTTATTGCATTACCTTCATTATCACTTAATGTTACGATTGTATTATTAAATGTTGAATGTATAAAAGCTTTACCTTCTGGTACATTCTTTTTAACTTTACGTTTTCTTGGTTTATAAGCCATTTTATAACCTCCTT
>OMQW01000085.1 GCA_900313345.1 uncultured Eubacteriales bacterium | reverse complement strand
GGTGGTATGCCTGAAATGACTCTTTATTATGTTCTTAAAAAGAATAATGTTAATGCAAATATTGATACTAGTGTTGATTTTAGTAACATGGCTGCGTCATTTATTAGTGGTAATGGTGATGCTGTTACATTATTTGAACCAACTGCTAGTGATATAGTTAAACGAGGATATGGATATAAAGTTGAGAGTTTAGGAAAACTTTCAGGAGATGTTCCATATACAGCTTTTTATGCAAGAAGAAGTTTTATAAATAAAAATAAGGAGTTAATAAATAAATTTAAAAGAGCTATTAATAAGGGTATTAAATATACTTATAGTCATTCTGATATGGAGGTAGCAGAAATAATTAAAAATCAATTTAAAGAAACTGATATTAAAACTATTAGAGATGTTGTTAAGAGTTATAGAAATATTAAAGCATGGCCTCTTGATAGTAAGTTTAAGAAAGAAGATTTTAATAGAATGCAAGATATTATGAAATATAGTGATAACCTTAATAAAAAAGTTAGTTATAAAAAACTAGTTTATGAAAAATAAAATATTATGTATTAATAATCTTAATAAGATTTATTATTCATTAAATAATAATGTTTTAGCAGTAAAAGATGTTTCTATAGATTTATATGATAAAGAAATTATTTCTATTGTTGGTCCATCTGGATGTGGCAAGAGTACTATACTATCTATTATAGCTGGATTAAATTCACAAACTCATGGAAAAGTACTTACTAATAAAAGTATTGGTATAATGCTTCAAAAAGATGCATTACTTCCCTATTTAAATATATTAGATAATACTTTAATAGGTATAAAGATGAGAAGAAAAGTTTTAGATAGTGATATAGAGTTTGTTAAAAATTTACTTAATAAATATGGTCTTTCCGATTTTATTTATAAGTATCCAAATAGTTTATCTGGAGGTATGAGACAAAGAGTTAGTTTAATAAGAACACTAGCTTTAAAGCCTGATATTATTCTATTTGATGAAGCTTTATCAGCTCTTGATTATCAGACTAAACTTTATATTAGTAAAGATATATATAACATAATTAGAGAGCTAGGATTATCAGCAATCTTTGTAACACATGATATAGAAGATGCAGTTGCGATAAGTGATAGAATTTATGTACTAAGTAGTAAACCAGCAACAGTAAAAAATATTTATGAAATAAATATATATAAAAATAATCCTATTGATGCGAGAAGTGATTCTAATTTTAGAAATTATGTAAATAATATATGGAAGGATCTTGATATTAATGAATAATTATATAGATAAAATTAAAAAAGAGCAAAGAACTATTAGATTTTATAGAATATTTTTAATTATGTTTTTTATATTTATTTGGGAATTATTTAGTAGATTAAAAATAGTTAATTCTTTTATATTTAGTAGTCCTAGTCTTGTTATAAATAATATTATTTTGATGTTTAAAAGTAATATTTTATTCAATAATATATTAGTTACTTCTTATGAAGTATTATTATCATTTATTATAACTTCCATTCTTGCTTTTATTATATCTTCTTTATTTTATAATAATAAAATGATTTCTAAAATATTATTACCTTACTTTACTATTTTAAACTCACTTCCTAAAGTTGCTTTTGGACCACTTATTATAATTACAATTGGTTCTAATATATCATCTATAATATTTATGGCATTTATTATTAGTTTCTTTGTTACATCTCTTAACTTATATAATAGTTTTATTAATACGAATGAAGAATATATTACTTTACTTAAAAGTTTTAAAGCCTCTAAAAAAAATATATTTATTCATGCAGTATTAGGATCTAATTTATTAAATATAATTAATGCATTAAAAATAAATTTATCTATGTGTTTTATAGGTGTTATTATGGGTGAATTATTAGTTAGTAAAAATGGTTTAGGTTATTTAATAAATTATGGGTCTCAAGTATTTAATATTACTTTAGTTATATCTAATATAATACTACTTGCTATACTTTCATATTTATTTTATTTAATACTGGATATTATTGAGATTTTAATTATAAAAAGAAGAACTTAATTAGTAAGTTCTTCTTCTCTTATTTCTTTTAATTTTTTCTTTACTAGGAGTGTTAATTCCATAGGGGCATCTATTTTAGGTAAAACTAATAATGCATCTTGTAATTTAGTTTTTAGTGTTAATTCATCATCTATTTTACGCATTTCTGCTTTATAGTTTTTTATATTCATATTATTAACGGCAATAAAGTTTACTATATAATCTTCTATTTCTTTTAATATATAAACTTTTAGTTCATATTCATCCATATTTTCAATGCCATAATAACCACCTGCTAAATATTTAAATGTATCATATAGTTCCATAAGATCCTCCTTTTTCTATTTATTATATCAAAAATAAAAGAATAGATAAATCTATTCTAAAATTATTTTATTGTATATTTATTAATAAATTATTAAATTGATTAGAGATATTTTTATTTATTCTCTTACTTATTTTTAGATTTTTTATTAATTTGAAAATAAATTGTCTTACTAATTCAATAAGCATACAGCCTAAAAAAGTTATTATTGATATAATAAATATTTTTGAAAACAATGTTATTTTATATGGTCCTTCATAGTACATATTAAATATTTTGAATATAAATGTTATTAGATATTCATTATCATGTATAAGATATATTCCTAAACATGTTTTAGCAATATTATTTACCATTTTACTTTTAAAATTTAAAGTTGAAAAAAATATGAAATATGAAATAGCCTGTAAAATTAAAATTGGATTATTATAAGCAGTAAATGATTGATGTAGTACATAACCAAAATATCCAACTATTCCATTAGTACTTGATATATCTGTCGAAGCAATTTCAATAATTGCTGCTATGAATGCCATCGTAAAAAATGTAATTATACTAATAAATCTAATGTATTCTTTATTTTTGCTTTTAAAAATTGTAGATTTTTCAATTGGGTATTTATGTAAGAATGAACCTATAAAATATAACATAATAAAGTTTGTTAAACTATATCCATAATTCATTTTATAAAATTCTTCATTTGTAACAATTGATAATATGCAAAATAATAATATTAACATAATAATAATTAATTTATGTTGTCTTTTATTAGTGTTTTCAATTATTATGTTTAATAATGGGCTAATTAAATATAATATTAAATAGGTTGTCATATACCAGTAGTCCTTATGAGGAATTGGCGATAGTAACTTTAAAAATGTAATTTTATCTATGCTAACTAAACCTAAAGAAATTAGAATAATAGGTATTAAAGCTTTGTAAAACCATATACTATTATTTAACGTTATTACCTTTGATAATTTCATTTTCTTATTATATTGAAAATAACCACTTAATAATACAAATGAACAAATATGTATTTCAATTAAGGCGTTTAAAAAAATTAATATTATTTTTAATGATCCATCTATATGTTGTGGCATTGGACCATTTCTAATAAAATGCCATAGTACTATCATAAACATTGTTATAATACGCATTAATTCAAAGTTAGAATTTCTTTCTTTTTTTACTTCCATTTTTTAGCCCCCCGACTACTATCATTTATATATTTAGTATACTAAAAAATAATAAATAAGTAAATAAAAAAGGCCTTTAAAAGGTCTTTTATTCTAAAAACATTTTTCTAGTTACAAAATTAAATACCATCACTATTGCAGTTGCAATAATCTTTATTAACATTGCATTCATATGTAGATTATCAATACCTATCCATAATAGTAATTCTGTTAATAATAAACCAATAATACTAAATGCCATAAATTCTATAAACATTCTCTTCTTACTCTTATTTTCATTAACATCGAAAACCCATTTAATACTAGCTGTATAGTTATATACCGCTGATATTGAGAACGAAATTATATTAGCTATTAATGGATAAATATATATAAATTTATACATAATATAATATAAAATCCAATCTAACAATGTTGCAATTCCACCTACTATTACAAATTTAAAAACTTGAATAAGTAAATTTTCTGTTTTCTTATCTAATTTTATATGTAACTTTTTTAATGCTTCTCTTACAAACTTTGCAGTTTTATCTTCATTAAATTTTTTTTTCATACTTGTACATCCTATTTATTTTTTTTAGATTCATATAAGTTTTCACTAATAATAAATCTTGGTCTTTGTTTAGTTTCACTATATATTTTACCTATATATTCACCAACTACTCCAATTGAAAGCATTTGAACTCCACCTAAAAACCAGATAGAACAAGATATAAATGTCCAACCAGGAACAGTTGCTCCCATAATTTTTCTTACTATTGAATAGATAATCATGATTAATGAAATAAATAACACGATAATGCCAAAGTTCAATATTAATCTAATAGGTTTTACACTAAAAGATGTTATTCCATCCCATGCAAAGTTTAACATTTTTTTTAAGGGATATTTAGATTCTCCAGCAAATCTTTCAGCTCTTTCATAATAAGCTTTATCAGTCTTATATCCTATTAGTGGGAAAATTCCTCTTAGGAATAAGTTAACTTCTTTATAGTTAGCAAAATTATCTAATACTTTTTTAGATGTTAATCGATAATCGGCATGATTATAAACTAAATCAACACCCATTTTTTCCATGAATTTGTAGAAACCTTCAGCTGTAAATCTTTTAAAGAAAGTGTCTGTTTTTCTTGCTGATCTTACACCATATACAATTTCACAACCATCATGATATTTTTTTATCATTTCATCCATTGCATTTATATCATCTTGTAAATCAGCATCCATTGAAATGACCATATCGGCATAATTTCTCGCTGTTAGCAATCCAGCTACTAAAGCGTTTTGATGTCCTCTATTTCTTGATAATGTTATTCCTGTGAACAATTTTTCTTTTTCTGAAATTGATTTAATTATTTCCCAAGTTTTATCTTTTGAGCCATCATTAACGTACATAACTCTACTTTCTTCACTAATTAATTTTTCTTTAATTAAAGAATTCATTTTTTCTTTTAATCTTTTAGTTGTTTCATGTAAAACTTCTTCTTCATTATAACATGGAATAACTACAAATAATGTTTTTTCTTTTCTCATACTTTCTCCTTATATTTAATATTATATACCTTTAATTTCCTTCGCGCAATAATCCTTATTATCTGTAACTTTCATTAGACTATTAAATATAAATATACTAACAATTATAGAATAAACAATAGATAAGTATGTTAAATCTATATATCTATATTCAAATATGAATCTGCTGTATGTTATTGGTGAAGATATTAAAATTAATAAAGTATATATTATATTTTCTTTATAAATTAAAAAATATAATATCGATAAAATTTCTCCAGGATACATATATCTTTCATGCATACCTGGTAATAATAATGTACTTATTAATTCACTTATTATAAATAATAATAATATTTTTTCATTATTGAATTTTGTCTTTTTATTTATTAAATATACTAATAAAATAAAGAACGCAATTGCTGTAAGTACAATAGCAAAATATTTATTATTTATTGGGATAAAATTATAAATATTTGGAAAATTCAGTGACATGTAATTATAACTATTTGTTTGATTAAAATAAATAGTGAAAACTTCTACAATACTTTTACCAAATATTATAGATGGTATACATAATATTAAATTTACTGTTGGTAATAGTAAAAAATTTAATAGTGAGAATTTTTTAGTTATAACATAATAAATTAATAAGGCTGGTATAATTAACATTAACTGTAATTTAAAGGCAAAAGCAATTCCAAAAAATATAAAACTTTTAAGATATTTTTCATTCATTAGTTCATATATGCCAAATAAAATAAATGAGCTATATATTGAATCACATTGTCCCCACATTGCACTATTCATTAATACCACAGGTAAATTTAGTATTATTGCAAATATTAAAAGTGATTTTATTTTATTATTTTTTGTTATTTTATTTGCAATTTTATAACTAGCAAAAGCTAATAGAAAATCACCAATAAATGAAATTGATTTTATTAAATATAATTTGGGTAAATTTATATATGAAATTATTGCAAATAAAGTCATATAAGGTGCATTATAATCACCAGGATATGATTTTAATGCTTTTAGTCCACCATTATTTTTGAAATAGTCATACCAATTACTTAAAAAATGTAAATAATCTTGAGATTTAAAATCTATTAACATAAATCTTATAAATAAAGATAATATAATTATTAATATTAAACTTATTAAGAATAAATGTTTTTCTATAAATTTAAATATATTTTTTTCTATGTTTGTCATCTTATCTCCTAAATAAATTTTATTGTATAGTTAATCATATACATTACAAATATTAAGAAAGTAACATTAGATAAAAATTTATAATAATCTTTATCTTTTAATTTCATATCTTTTATCATTTTAATAATTAAAATGATAAATATAAAATACATAAATATTCCTGTTCTATATCCTGATATAAATAATGTTGGAGAAAATCCTACAATAAATCTTGATAATAAAGCTGCCAAAAATGTAATAGGCATAAATAATCTCATATTTTTATCTTTAATATAAGTGTTAAATAGTAAGTAAATAACTCCTGCTATACTTATTATTGATACTAGTAATGAAATTAAATATGTTTTTGTGTTAAATCCAATTAATGGTAAAACCTTTAAACAATTCTTACCTGTTGGGCAAAGATATCCACCATAATTACTTGATAGATTGAATATATTAAGTTGTGGTAAAACTATTGCAGAAACAATAAGTATTAATCCAATAACTACGTTAATATAATTTTTATTTTTTCCATAATTAAATATTGTTAAAATAATTACAAATGCTAGATATATATAGTTTCTTATTCCTAAAATCATTTCATATGTATTATTTAATGATAATCCCATCTTTTCAATAAGATTTAATTTATTATAGTCAGGGAAGCTAGTTTTTACTGAAATATCTAGTCTTACTGCATTTCCAGGACAAAGCAAATGATTTAATAGCATTAATATAAGTAATATCATCACGCCTAGCAATCCTTTATTTACTTCTTTCTTCTTGTAATATGTATCTACTAAAAATACAAATGTAAATCCTGCTAATAATAAACAAACTTGTTCTTGATTACTTGCTACTATTAAAGATATTACAAATAAAATAATTTCATATATTTTTAATTTATTATTATTATATATTTTTGATAATTTATTAAATGCATATAATCCTAAAGCTAATGGCCATATATATACAATTGTTGTAGTTACCCATCCTGATGATCCCATATCTATTGTTGGGTATAAAATTATTATTAATGCTAATATTAATGATAATTTTGTTTTGTTTTCTTTATTAATCATTTTATTTATTTCAATATAACATAATATCCACATAAATATATCTATAATGAACCAAATATATTTATTTAGTCCATTAAATATAAATAGACATGTATCTAAAATAAATCTAGATGTCCAGTTCATATATCTATTTATCATAATGTCTAATAAAGGTTTGCCTTTAAAATTGGCAAACCATATATCATCACCATAAGTAGTTAACATTCTTGAATGAATAAATATTATGTATATTATAAACAAAATACATGGGTAATATTTTTTTATAAAATTTTTAGATTTTGTTTTCATATTATATTCTTACAATAATGTAATCCTTTCTTATTAATATTGAATCCTTATTAGGAAATTGCTTTAAATCTTTAGCAAGTTCTTGTGCTTTCTTATATTCTTTTTCTTCACATAAAATATAGTTATATCCCATTGTTTTTGCAAAATTAAATACTCTTTGATTAATTCCTATAGGACCAGCTGCATCCCACTCATAGAATGAATGTCCTAGTGTTTCATCAAAAAAACTTGTTGCAGGAGATTTTGATTTTCTTGCACCTATTAAAATAATTTTTTTGGACTCTATATCTTCTATATCTTTATCATATATTTTATTAAATATAGTTTCTGTTAATCTTTTATCTTCTTCAAATCTTACTAAATCACTATATAATAGATCATTAGTTGTTTTTATTTGAATAATACTTGTTAAGGTTATAATTATTATTAGTAAAATTCTGATATATGTTTGATAATAAAAATATGTAATGAATAATAAGTAACCTGATGC
>OMQW01000028.1 GCA_900313345.1 uncultured Eubacteriales bacterium | reverse complement strand
AGAAACTATTGTTTCTGTTTCTTGATATCCATATTTTTTATAATTATCTTCAGCTTTAAAATCAGGTAATTTACTTATAACACATAAAGTTTTACTATATTCACTTCCATTATATGTACTAAAACCAGAACAACTATCACTAGATTTATCTATACTAGTAACATGATTTCCTTTTTTATAAGTTAATTTATTTTTATAACTATAAAAAGCATAATATTCATTTTTATTATTTGTTAAAGTATTAGTAGAAATTGATGATCCAATTGTATCTGAGACACCACTATATTTACTACTTTTTAAACCAACTGATTTTTTTACAATACTAGGTATCTCATAAGAACATTCTGTAACATTATTATATATATAGCAACTACTTTCAGCATAACTTACTTTATCAGTATGGTCATTATCAGCATCATGAGCATTATATATAAATTTAGCAACACTTTTCTTTCTATAAATAGCATATAAAGTCATATCATTATCTTGCATATATAATTCTGTTATAGGAGCCTTTTTATCTTTTCTTGCACTCCAACCAATAAACTCATAACCATCTTTATATGCTTTAACACTTAAGTCAACTTTATCATTATATTTATAAGTTTTACTTTCTATATCAACTCTATCTCCACCATTTTGAATATAATCATAAGTTAAAGTAGATTTCTTTTCAGGATCAAGTACAAAAGAAGTATTATTAGGAGTAATAGAACTACTACAATTATTAACACTATTTATATCCATAATAGATAAGAATGAATTCTTAGTACCTAACACATTATAAAAACCTAAATTATTTAAATCTATATTATTTGTATATGGTATTCCACTATAATAAGTCTTATCATTATTTTTAAACTCTTCAAGTAATTGAACCCCATAAACTTTCTTACCATTAACTATATTAATAGTAACAAAAGAATATCTATTTAAATATTTACCTTTATTAGGACCATTTACTTTTAATGTTTCTAAAGCATCTATTGGTAAGACAACACATGTATTTTCAGTTGGTTCATTTATTGTTGTATCTTTATTATAAACACTTTTAGCGCTATGTATTAAATTACTAGCATCTTGATTAAATGTTCTAACTTTACTTTTATTAATAGCAGCATTAATACCAGGTACCGCAATAAGCATTATTACACTTAGTATTGTAATTGAAGCTATTAATTCAACTAATGTAAATCCACTACTTTTATTTTTCATCCCCATACCTTCTTACTATATAAATAATAACACAAAAAAAGCAAAAAATACATATTATTTCTTGCTTAGTAATTCTAATAAAGTTTGTAATTGATTATCACTATCATATGAAGGATTTTTATAATAATATTCTGATAATATAACTTCATTAGTAGGTTTAACACCTTTCTTATTAATACTATTACCCTTAGGAGTTAACCATCTCTCTGATGTATATTTAACACTAGAACCATTACTTAAAGTATACTCTTTTTGAACAGTTCCTTTGCCATAACTATTCTCACCAACAATTATACTATCTAAGTTTTCATTTAAGCTACTAGCAAGTATCTCTGAAGCTGAAGCACTATTTTTATTAATTAATACACCTATAGGATAATTCCTTTTATCATTTGTTAATGAATAAGTCTTTGTTTTTTTGCCATTATATTCTATTTGATAAATAACATGTTTTTTATCCATGAAAAGTGATAGGATTTTTGAAACTTGATCTAAACTTCCACCAGGATTATCTCTAACATCGATAATTAAACTATCTATATTATTATTTTCAAGATCATTTAGTTTATTATAAAATTGCTTATATGTATTAAAAGAAAACATACTAATAGTAATATAACCAATTTTTTTATTGTTTTTATCAAATGTTTTACTACTAACAGAAGGAATTTCAACACTAGATAAATTCAAATGATATTCTTCTTCTTTATTATTTCTTTTAATAGTTAGTATCATATTATTTTTAGATTTTATTTCACTAACAACTTCGCTTAATTTTTTACCATCTAAACTTTTACCATTTACTTTTGTAATAATATCTCCAGCTTGTAACCCCGCTCTACTAGCTGAACTATTTTGAAAAACAGAAATAATAGTAACTTCTTTATTAATAATACTTACTTGTACACCAATACCCTTATAATACCCATCTACAGTATTATTAAATTTTTCAGTTTCATCCTCATTCATATAATTAGTATAAGGATCCCCTAAATATTCAAACATCCCTTTAATAGCAGCATCAGTAAGTTTCTTTTTATTAACTTTTTTATAATAATCAGTAGTTATATCATTATATACTTGTTTAAAATTTTTAATATATTTATCATCATTATCATCTTTAACAACAATTAAAGTAACTAAAATACCAAATATAATAGAAACAATTGCTATAAATAATACTTCAAATATATTAAATTCTGTATCTTTAAAAAAACTATCTTTTTTATCATTCTTTTCTTTATTCTTTTTCATAATTACCTCTATAAAATAAAAATCGCTTAAGCGATTAATATTAATTTTATTCGTTTATAGTACTATCTAAATATTCATTAAATGAAGATGTTATATAAAAAACATTCTTATGATCCTTTATATGTATTAAAGTAGCTCCATTAATTTTAAGATCCTTAGAACTATTAACATTTTCATTAGATTTATCATTAATATATTTTCTATTTAATCCTTCATTTAAATCAACTGTGTAAATATCTAAATGATTATCTTTTCCTTTATACTTGGAAACAAGTTCAGCATAATTACCAGAATTACTATCTTTAGTATCATAAAAGAAAACTAAATAATCACTACTATTTTGATTAAATGTAGTACCGGCTAAAATCTTATCATAACGAATACTACTATTATAGTCTATAGATTTACTTTTAGTATTTAAAATTACAATAGTAAGTAAATAAAAGCCAAATAAGAGTACTAAAGTAATAATAATAATTTTTATACTTTTTTTCATATTAAAAGAAGTATTAATTTCATCAATCTTTTTTTTATTATTTTTCTTTTTTGCCATATCTATCACCAATAAAAGTATAGCACAAAAAGAAAAATCATGTAAAGTTATTTCATAACCATAACCGTATTAATACTAGAAGCTATATTAACCATTTCTTCTTTATTTAAATTATCACTAAGTAAATAATATGAATTACCATTACTAGTAAAATATAATGAAGTATCACTTATACTACCATAACTATCTTGTAACATAACTGGTTCTCCTGTTAAAGGTATAACAGTCATTAAATCTAAAGGTCTTAATACTTCCTCAACTAAAGTAAAAGATTTATCCCCGTCAAATGTCATAATACATCTATCATTATTTTTACTTTTTTCTTCACTCTTTAATAAAGTACCTTCTGGTATATTCAAAGGATAAATAACATCTAATTCCTTATTACTATTAAAAGTTTCTTTAATATTACTATAACTATTATCTAATATAAATTCTTTATTACTAATTATCTTATTATATTTAATATTATTAAATTTCATAGTAATAATAACTAATCCATTATCATCAAAAACTTTAACTTTCTTTAAATTCATACTTTTATCAAAATAAATATTTTGTCTTACCAAATGTCTATTACTAGGATAATTAATAGATGTAGAAAACATATAATATTCTTTATTTTCTTTAAATATTCTTTTTTCATCAGTAAGTAAATCTTTTAATAAAGATCTTAATAAATAAACCTCACTACTACTATATGGCCAATTACTTTGGAATTTAAAACTCTTATTGAGTGCAGGAGTAACCACATATACTCCACTATTATTCTTTAAAATAATTTGCGAATTATTACTATCTATATTATTTAAAATAACTTTATATAAATCACCTTTTTTATATAAAACACTTACTTTATATTTATAAGTATTCTCAGAATTATTAATAGAAAGTTCTCCACTTAAACTATAGCTATTACTATTAGCTTTTTTCTTAAATTTACTTAAAGCTTTATCGCTATCAAATTTACTACATCCAGTTAATAATAATATTAAACTAAATAATATAAATATCTTTTTCATATAATCACCTATTAAAATATATGTATTAACACAAAAATAATATGTATAAATTTAGTTATTTTGTAAAATATATTAAAGAGAAAGGATGATATGCGTGGAACTAATAAGAAAAATAGCATTAATATTAATAATAGTAGGAGCCTTAAACTGGTTATGTGTAGGATTATTTGAAATGGATATAGTAGCAAGTATATTTGGTAATATGACACATATTATGTCTAAATTAATTTATATAATAATTGGTATTAGTGGTTTAATATCTATTACATATTTATTTGATGAAAATTAAAAAAGAGCCTAAGCTCTTTTTATTATTGCGTAATCTTAACTTTAACTTTCTTAGTCTTAGAAGTATAAGTAAGTCTTAAATCATTACCTTTTACCTTAACATCAACCTCATGTTCTCCAACTCCATAATTCTTTAAATCAAGATATGCAGTAATATCAGAACTATTAAGTTTATTAATTAAATCTTCAGAACCTGTAACAACTACAGATACTTTAGAATCAGCTTCGCTTAAAGCTTGAACTTTATATTTACTATTTAAATTCTTTGTAGTAATAGCTATATCATTAAATTCTTTAGTAATACTACTAGAAAGAGTAACATTAATAGTAATATCCTTAATACTTAATTCAGTAACTCCATTTGGTTTAGATAAAGTAACATTATAATTCTTATTAGAATCTAAGTTCTTAACATCAATAGGTACTTCAATACTATCAATTTTATTAAGAGCATCCTCATCACCATATACAACTACAGTAGAAGAAGATGGTGAAAGTGTACTAATAGCTTTACCAAGAGCAACTGTTCCAGTAGGAACAACCTTTATAGGAACCTCTTTACTAGGACTAATTATAACAACCTTCGCACTTACAGTTTTAGGAACAACTTCAACATCTAGAACATTACCATCAGTATCATAAGCAACTAGTGGAACTTTCTTTAAAGTAATAGTTCCTGCTTCAGGATTATTAATTTCATCAACATCGACTAATGCTCTAACAGTAGCAACTTTATCAAGCATATATTTAGCTCCCTTAATAATAACGGTATCTCTATTTAATGAAACATCATCAATATGAAGTTTTGAATCTAAATCATCTTTATGTAAAATATCAACAGTTAAACTCTTAGTATCAGAAACTTTTTCATAAATAGTAACTGTAACTTCTGAAGGATCTAATTTATAATCAAGTGATTTAATTCTTTCAGAATATTTTAAATTAACTTTATGATTACCAGGTTTTAATCCAGTAAGATCAACAGTAACACCTTTAGAAGGAGATTGTTTAGCTAAGAATATATGTCTTTTTTGACCAATTAATGTAACATCAACACTCTTAGGAAGTCCTTCAACTACATATAATTCTTCATTATAAGTAGCATTAACTTTTTGATTATATAAAACTTCAGCATATTGATCAATCATAACATTTGATTCATTATCTATAATTAAGAATATACCAAAACTAATCAAAAATGAAATAACTAGTAAAGTTGATTTTTTATTAAGTAATTTATCAAAACTCTTATTATTACTATCAAAGAAAGAACCAACTAATAATATTAATTTAGTAATTGGTGTAATTAACCACTTATCAAAAAATAATCCAAGTGAGTGAAATAAATTTCTAAATATCTTCTTCATATATATCCTCCTCACTTTCTATAGATGTATCAATATTTTTAGGTTTAAGTTCATCAATAAGCATCATTCTAACATCATCTAAAGTTAAGTTATAGAATAATTCACCCTTGATTGCAATACTCATTCTACCAGTTTCTTCAGAAACAATTAAACTAATACAATCAGTTTCTTCACTTATACCAACAGCAGCACGATGACGTGTACCTAGATGTTTTGCTTGGAACTTATTACTATTACTTGTAGGGAAAACAGCACCAGCACAAGTAATCTTGTCACCTTGAATAATAACACCACCATCATGTAAAGGATTACCCTCGTAGAATATAGCTTCAATTAAATCACTTGATAAATCAGCATAAATCTTTTTTGCCTTATCAATATAATTGCCCAAACTAATATCTCTTTCGATAACAATTAAAGCACCAATCTTTTGTTTACGCATAAAATCCATTGCAGTAATAATTTGATAAACCATTTTTTCTCTTTCATCGACAGTTAAAACTTTATGTCTACCTAGTAATTGACTTCTACCAAGTTGTTCAAGAATAGTTCTAATTTCAGGTTGAAAAATAACAATTAAAGCAATTGGACCATACATAATAATATATTCAAGTAATATACCAATTGTCGTAAATCCACAAAGATCACTAACAATCTTCAAAATAATAATTATTAATACTCCCTTAAATATTAAAGAAAGCTTAACATTATTACGTAAATTTTTTAATATAAAATATATTACTAACCAAACTAGTGATATATCTAATATTTTTTTTATTATAGAAATAACATCTGTAAGTGTTATAGTCATTAAATCATCTCCTAAAAACATATTATATTATACATAAAAGCTACTAACATGTAAATAAACCCCTAACCCTATAAATATAATACCATTTTTGTGTAAAGATATAAAGAATTAATTGAATATTTTTTATTTTTTAGTAAAATGTTTTATGGTGATAATAAATGGCAAGTAGTATAATACATATAGCAGTAGCCCATGAAATAAATAAAAAATTACAATTTGAAGAAGATAAATTATTAATAGGTTCAATAGCTCCTGATATTGCAAAATAAGTAGAAATAATGAAATATGAAACTCACTTTCAAGACCCTGAAGATAACTATCCCCATATGGATAGATTTGAAGAAAGTTATGGTAAATATTTAAAAGATCCATTCACTATGGGATACTATATTCATTTATATACAGATTATTTTTGGTTTAAATATTTTATAAAAGAAGCAAAAAAAGATTGAATTAAAGATAAAAATAACATAAACAGAAAATTTACAAATGAAGAAATAGGAAATCTTATATATAGTGACTTTACAAATTTAAATGTACAAGTTATTGAAAACTATAATTTAGATTTAAAAATATTCTATGAAGAAAAAAACATATATATCCCAGAATATATAAAAGAATATCCATATGATAAAACAAATGTAATAATTGAAAAAGCAGGATTAATGATTATTAATTCAACGTGGGATAAAGAATATTTATTTAATATTAAAGATATCGAAAAATTTATAGAAACATCAAGTGACCTAATTTATAATGAAATAACAAAGAGATTACATAAAATATAATCTCTTTTTAGTTTATAAAATTATTAATTAAGTAAACTGTTTCATTAATTTGTTTTTCCCTACTAATAGAATTAATTCCATCACCCTTTTGTTTTCCATATGAAGCATAATTAGCATGATTACCACCTTTTAACTCATAATAAAGAGCATTAGAAGGTAAATACTTTTTAGCACTAATATAAGACTTTTTATTAAGAACTTTATCTTTACTACCCTTAATAGAAATAACCTTAATATCATTTCTTAATTTACTTGAAGGATAACTAGCTAAATAAATAATTCCATCAATTTTTTTATTATTATTAGCATATATAGAAGCACTAACACCACCCATAGAATGACCCATAATATAATAATGTTTATACTTATACTTATTAGTAATAATATTTCCTCTATTACTACCTAGAATAGCTAAATTAAAAGGCATATTAATATTAAAAACATCATAACTATAAGCAAGCTTATTTAATAGTTCACTATAACTAGTATATTCAACTTTAGCCCCTGGATAAAATATTATAGCAGTATCTTTATTAGGTCCATCGAACATATAATAATTATTATATTTTCTAACGCTAACAACACTATTACTCTTTAAATATTTATTATTAATTTTGCTAGATTTATAATAATCAAAAGTATAAATATAAAATAATCCAAATAATATAATAAATATTAAAATAATCATTTTAAAGACATTAAATAATTTCTTTTTCATAATTACACCCATCTCATTCTATCATAAAAAAAGGATTTAATCTAATTTAAACCCTTTAACTACAAAAGACACTTTATTTAGCTTTTTAAAAGTTTCATTAATATAAGAAGAATCTTCTTCATCTAATAATTTATTAATCTCTTCTTGTTTAATTTCAGCATTTCTAAGTTTATCAACATTTAAGAAACTATCTCTATAAATTTGAAATTCTTTATCATTTTTAATATTATGTTTTTTACAAAATTTCTTATATTCTTCATCTAATTTTTTAGGACTCATACAAAGAACCTTTTTAACATAAGGACTAAGATTAGATAATTCAATAATATCCTTACCAGTAATAAAATAAAGAGGTTTATCAGTCTCAACAACTTCTAAAAATTCTTTTTTAGCTTTATCGGACATAGCGTAAACAGCTTCATAAATAAATCCTGACTCAACATATAAATTATTATAAGTATTAATAAAATTATTTTTAGAAATAATATTATCTTTAATTAATTCAAAAAATTTAGGATTATCAGTTAATCCCGCTAAATAAACAAGCATATCTTGAGAACAAGCGTTTAAAATAAGATTAATTTCAAGTCTCATTTCTCTATATCTTTCATCTATTATTTTTTTCTCTTCTTCATTTTCTTTAACCATAGAGTCATAAAGAGCAAAGCATTCTTCTGGCTTTAAATTATTTTTTGCACATTCTAAGGCGAGTTCTCTATACTTATTGAAATGAACATGATCAAGTTTTAATAAATCAAAACCATATTTACCATACTCATCTAATAATGCTTTAGCAACACTTTTATCTTTCTTAAAAAACATATAAATACCTCCATAACAGGAACATATTATAACATAAAAAATAAAATTAAGCAATAAAAAAAGAACCATAAAAGTCCTAAATAAATGGTGCCGATTATAGGACTTGAACCTACAACCTACGCATTACGAATGCGTTGCTCTACCAAATTAAGCTAAATCGGCAAAAAAGGAAGTTAACGTCTTCCCTTATTAACATTATAATACATGCTTTGATAATTTTCATTTTTCTTTAAAACTTTAGCATGATTATTACTATCTTTATTTATTCTACTATTTTCATTTATTTTTTCAACAACCTTAAAATTAATCTCTCTTCTCTCTTTAGAAGCACTAACTAAAGATAACTTTATATAATCTCCTAAATAATAATCATCAAATCCATTTAAAGAAATAAAAGAATAAGTCTCATTATTACAAAAATACTTACCAGATAAATCCTTTAATCTAACTTTACCTTCAATCATATTATCAAGAGCAACATAAATTCCAGTATCATCCATAGAAACAATAGTTCCATTAAACTCTTCTCCAATAAGTTTTTCCATATATTCTGCACATTTCATTTGTAAAACTGCTCTTTCTAAATCATCAGCATTTTTCTCTTTATAAGAACAATTTTGAGCGATCTTAGGAAGTTCTTCTTCCCATTTCTTTTTAAGCATTTCTTTATCATTATCACTAAATTTAAACTCGTGAATAAGCTCATGAACAGTAGTATCACAAAATCTTCTAATAGGTGAAGTAAAATGTGTATAACATGGATTATTCAATCCAAAATGACCTACATTATGAGTACTATATTGTGCTCTCTTAAACGATTTTAACAATTGAACTTTAAGCATATCATTAAACGAATCATTATCTTTATTGCTATTAATTAAAGAAGCGAGTTTACTACATACATTTTCACTCTTACTACTATATTTAGTCTTTATACCTAAATTATTAAGCATATTAATAAATTCATCAATCTTTTCAATTTTAGGTTCTTCATGTATACGATAAATAAATGGATAAAGAGACATATCTCTAGCAACAGTACTATTACATATAAGCATAAATTCCTGAATTAAATTTTCAGAGTCTCTTTGACTTCTTCTAGATAAATCAGTAACAACACCATCACTATCAGTAATTAATTTAATCTCATCTCTATCAAAATTAACCGCACCATTTTTAAGTCTTTTATTTTTTAATAATTTAGCAAGTTTATTCATAAGAGTTAAAGTATTAACAAAAGGAATATACTCTTTATCAAAATCTTTACCATCAAAAATATTATTAACATTATCATAATCCATTTTTAATTTACTATTAATAACACTAGGATAAATATCATATTTAATAACATTACCATTATTATCTATTTCCATATTAACACTAATAGCAAGTCTATCAACATTAGGATTAAGAGAACAAATACCATTAGAAAGTTCATGAGGAAGCATAGGAATAACGGTATTAGCAAGATAACTACTAGTAGTCATAGTATAAGCCCTTTTATAAAGTTCAGAACCAGGCTTAACATAATGAGTAACATCAGCAATATGTACACCAAGTAAATAATTACCATTTGAAAGCATCTCTAAACTAATAGCATCATCAATATCCTTAGTATCTACTGAATCTATAGTAAATATTTCTTTATCTCTTAAATCACATCTATTCGAATATTCACTAGGTAAAACCTTACTAGGAAGCTCTAAAACTTCCTTCTTACATTCTTCATTAATATCTAAACTAACCCCGTGTTTATACGCCTCAAGTAAAATATCCATTCCAGGATCATCTTTATATCCAATTTCCTTTTTAATACTACCAACATAGAAATTATCACTTCTTTGATCATCTAATGAACATATTACATTCATACCCTCTATATAATCACCACTAGGTAATAAAATAGTAAGAGTCTCTTTATCTAAATCCAAAGGCATAACATAAAAGCTATCACCCATCTTAAATATTTCACCAACTACATTGTTTAAATCACGTTTAATTATATCAACAACTTTACTAGTTCTATCATTCTTATTAGTACTAACTGTATCAATCATAACTAAATCATTATTAATAGCATTACCTTTATTCTCAAAAGACACTAAATATTTTTCATCACCAGAAAATACAATTCCAGAATTATCTCTACACGCCTTAAAAGTACCTATTCTAAAACTTGTTTTATTAATAGGTACATAATTATTATTAGGAGTTTTAATAATCTCAAAACTCTCAACTTTTTTATTTATAAACTCTTTAACTTCATCTAAAGAGACATCACCATTTTTTAAACACTTTTCATATATTTTATCTATACTCATAGGTTTCTTAATTTTTTTAAGTAAAAATTCTAAATCCATAATATCCCTCACCCTTATATAAAATATAACACAAAATTAAAAATTTAATGCATAAAATTTACACTTTTTATAAATTAAGTTATACTTATATATAAAGTAGGTGTTGTATGGAAAAAATAAAAACTAATAAATTTAAAAATATACTATCTTGGATATTAATGACTCTAGGAGCAGTATTAGCAAGTTACGCACTAGAGTGTTTTCTAATACCAAATAATATTTTAGATGGTGGAGTTACAGGTATATCTATTATCTTATCTAAATTAACTCTTTTACCAATAAGTATATTTACAGTAATATTAAATATTCCGCTAATATATATTGGCTATAAGAATATGGGAAAAGAATTCCTAATAAGAGCAATATATTCAATGATTATATATTCCTTTTGTTTATACTTCTTCTCTCATATAGAAAGTCTAACTAATAATATGTTGCTCGCAACAGTATACGGAGGAGGACTACTAGGTGTAGGCGTTGGACTAGTAATAAGATATGGTGGATGTGTAGATGGTACAGAATCAATTGCCATAGTAATAAGTAAAAAATATCCATTATCAGTTGGTCAAATAATACTAGTATTTAATTTATTTATATATTTTATAGGTGGATTAATGTTTGGTGTAGATAGAGCCCTATATTCATTATTAACATATTATATTACTTTTAAAGTAATAGATTATGTTTCAACTGGATTAGACCAAGGAAAAGCAGCAATGATAATAACAGATAATGCCGAAGAAATAACTAAAGAAATATATAAAAGATTAGGAAGAACAACAACAAAGATAAAAGGAGAAGGTTTACTATCAGGTGAAAAAACAATCCTATATTGTGTATTAACTAGAATAGAAATACCAGAATTAAGAAAAATAGCAGAAGATGTAGATAATAAAGCATTTATAACAATATCAGATATACAAGAAATAATAGGAAATAATATTAAATCAACAAAGAAAATAAAAATAGTAAACAAAAAAAGAAGCAAATAAGCTTCTTTTTTAGTTATATATTCTTTCAGAAACAAAATCTATAGAATTTAAATAATCAGTAATCTCTTCTCTATAAGTAGAACCCTTACACATATATAAATCATATTCAAAAACAATATTATATTGATATTTATTATTAACAAAGAAAAGTAATCCTTTTAAAACATCATTCCAATATTTATCATCTTTATATATTGGTAAATGATCATTACCCATACCATCATTAGTATGAATATGAACATTTCTAATATCTTCAATCATATAATTATCTAAATTAGTAATTAGACCATAATCAACAATACTATGACCTATATCATAAGTAAAATATAATTTTTCATCATTTAGTACCATAGGCCTTATAAACTCTTTATTAAGTCTATCTTCACCCTTCATACTATTAAGATTTTCTAAAGAAATAATAACTTTATTATTATCTATAATTTCAATTAATTTAGAAACATATTGAATACTTTTATCAATAGAACTATTAACATCACCATCAAAAATACTATGAATAGTAAAAACTATTGGGTATTCTAATATATCAGAATATTCTTCTAATTTATGTAAATATTCTATTTATTTATCAATATCTAAATTAATATCTCCATGGATTTGCAAAACTAAATCATGTTTTTTTAAAAAGAAAACCAAACTATCTAAATAACTCACTTCATCATCATTAAGATAATTAATATAAACTTCCATTCCTTTAGTATATTTAGATGTTAAAACAAGTTCTACTAAATCTCTAGGATTAACCTTCATAAATTTACTATTAACACTAATTAAACTTTTCATACTTCCTCCTAAAAAAAAGAATTATCAAATTAAATTTGATAAATCCTTTCTACTCTTAAGATAATCAAAATTCTTAATAACATCTATTAATCTACTTTTATAAAAATCTTTGCTTTCAATATCATGTAACAAATTACTAATTCTAATAAATAATTGTAAATCAACTACATAAGAATCAACAATAGTATTTATATTAACATATTTATATAAACTAGCATTCTCATTAATATTATTTATTCTATTATCAATATAATTACTAAAACTTTTATTTTCACTATCTTTTGCAAGTGAACTAGCCATTCTAAGATCACTCATATTTCTTTTTAAAATATCATCTGTCTTCATATAACCTCCTAATTAATCCATTTCGATATAAAATAACCTAGACTTTCATCTCCCATTATCATAACCTTACAATCAAGATTTAATAAGCTTTCAGTATACTTATTAAATAAATCCTCACTAATAACTAAATATTTAACATTAAGTGATTTAAAACAATTACGCTTAATATTACAAGAACTAACATCAAGCGCATCTAAATTAAGTTTACTTAAAACCTTTAAACTATTAATATCCATGTTGCTAATATAAAGTCTTTTTAGAGTAGTTAAATCCTTAATATAATTTAAATCAAAATTATTAGCTTCTATAACTCTTAAACATTTAATATTAGTTAATTTATTAAAATTTCTTAAACTCTTACTGTATGTACAATTTCTAAATATTACATTTTCTAATCTATTAAAAGTAGAAAGTATATTAATTAAAGAACTATTAACCATAGTATTAGCAATTTCAATAAATCTTAAATTTTTAAAATATTTCAAATCAGAAAAATCTACATTCAATTTATTACCATCATAATCAAGTCCATCTACAGTAATAAATTCAACAAGTAAAGAATCACTAATTAATAAATCATCAATATCTTTATCAAATGAATCTATTAAGAATTCCCTAATTGAATCAGTTGTAATATTCAAAAATTACCACATTCTTTCTAATTATATTATAATATAAAACTAATAAATTATAAGTAATATATGTAAATTGATATGTAAATGACTGTAAACAAAAATCTATGTAATAATTACATAGATCCTCCTTTAATTATTTCATTTGCTTCTTCATTCATATTTCTTTCAAAAGGGACAACCTCTTTATTATTTTTAGTAAATTTAACAACATTTACTTCATTAGTTAATATCCTAATTGCATCTTCCTTCTTAGATTTTATATGCTTAGTAAACTCTTTTTTATCTAATTTTTTAAACTCGTCAATTAATTCTATATTATCTTTACTATATATATGAGCATTATCAAAATCAATTATAAAAGGTGATTCTAATATAATTTCAAAGCTTGCCAAAAAGTCATCATATCCAGCTATAGTTCTAATAGATCTATCATAAGAATTCATATCAAAAGCTTCCATCTTAGATTTTTCATCTTTTAAATAGTTATCATGAGAAGCAATACTACATGTAGCAGCAACAACTTGATAAGAAACAGGATCTAAAAATTTACCTCTGCCTGTATAAACTAATATAGTATATCCTTCCATATCAAGAGAATCTTCTATTTCAATACGTTTATTATATAAAGTGTTTTCAACTGGAATATCATATCTTTTAATATCTTTTATTCTAACGAAACAAGCTTCCCCTATTTTAGGCATTCTCTTTTCATCTTTAATAATATCCTTCATACATTCCACCTCAATTATAATTATAAGAATAAAAATATCTAGAAAACAACATAATTTACATTAATATTATTATACTTTACAAATTATATACAAAAAAACTAGCTATAAAAGCTAGCTATTAACATAATTGGTGCGATACAAGAGCCTATTTTGAACACTTATATCTAAAGAACAACTAATAAATATCAGTT